>NZ_JBHWJL010000395.1:0-3865 GCF_042731495.1 Streptomyces sp. NPDC059853 | reverse complement strand
TGGGCGGCTCGGCGCCCGGCCGCGAGGCCGAGCTCACAGTCCAGGTGATCTCCGTCTCCGCGCGCGAGCTGCCGGAGCTGGACGACGAGTTCGCCCAGCTGGCGAGCGAGTTCGACACCCTGGAGGAGCTGCGCGCGGACAGCCGCCGCCGGCTCGCCGACCAGAAGAAGTACCAGCAGGCCACCGAGGCGCAGGAGAAGGTCCTCGACGCGCTGCTGGAGCTGGTCGAGGTCCCGATGCCGGAGAAGCTGCTCCAGGACGAGGTCGAGACCCGCAAGCACAACCTGGAGCACCACCAGCTCGGCCAGCTCGGGATGGACCTGGACGCGTACCTGAAGCTCCAGGACAAGACCACCGAGGAGTTCGAGGCCGAGCTCAAGGAGCAGGCCGAGAAGGGCATCCGCACCCAGTTCGTGCTGGACCAGATCGCCAAGACGGAGAACCTCACCGTCAGCCAGGAGGAACTGACCGAGCACCTGGTGCGCCGGGCGCAGTCCTCGGGCATGTCCCCCGACCAGTTCGCGCAGGCCGTCGTCGAGGGCGGCCAGGTGCCGATGCTCGTCGGCGAGGTCAGCCGCGGCAAGGCGCTGGCCACCGTCGTGGAGGCGGTCAAGGTGACCGACACCAACGGTGAGCCCGTCCACCTGGACGACGAGGACGAGGACGCCGCCGAGACCACCGAGGCCGCCGCCGAGGTCGTCGAGGAGACCACCGACGGCGCCGCCGCGGAGGCCGGCGACAAGGCCGAGAAGGCCGACAAGGACTGATCTCCCACCGCGCGGGCGAGCGCGGAAGCGTCAGGGACGGGGCCGGATATGACAATGTCCGGCCCCGTCGCGCACCCCCGGCCGCCCCGCGCTCCGGCACCCTGCGCTCACAGCGAACAGTTCCCTGGCCGGGACGGGTCGGGCGGCGCCGCGCGTTAGGGTCCGTAAGAAGTACAACGCTAAAGCCATGCGACGGCCTGGCGACAGTGCCGCCGTCCGACAACGAGCAGGTGGATACGTGACGCTCCCCATGCCCTCCGCCGCCGCCGAGCCCTCCCACGGCGGCCTCGGCGACCAGGTCTACAACCGGCTGCTCGACGAGCGCATCATCTTCCTCGGCCAGCCGGTCGACGACGACATCGCCAACAAGATCACCGCGCAGCTGCTGCTGCTCGCCGCGGACCCCGACAAGGACATCTTCCTTTACATCAACAGCCCCGGCGGCTCGATCACGGCGGGCATGGCGATCTACGACACCATGCAGTACGTGAAGAACGACGTGGTCACCATCGCGATGGGCATGGCCGCCTCGATGGGTCAGTTCCTGCTGACCGCCGGTGCTCCCGGCAAGCGCTTCGCGCTGCCGAACGCGGAGATCCTCATCCACCAGCCGTCCGCGGGCCTGGCCGGCTCCGCCTCGGACATCAAGATCCACGCCGAGCAGCTGCTGCGCACCAAGCGCAAGATGGCGAAGCTCTCCGCCCTGCACTCGGGCCAGTCCGAGGAGCAGTGGGAGCGCGACGCCGACCGCGACCGCTGGTTCAACGCGGAGGAGGCCCGCGACTACGGTCTGCTGGACCGGGTCATCACCAGCGCGGCCGACATCACCGGCGGCGGCGGTACGGGCGCCTGAGCCGCATCCGTACCCCTCCCTCGCTTCGCAGGCCCTTCCTAAGGCGGTAGAACACCACATGACCTCTTCCCAGCGGTTCCCCGGCTCCGGGCTCTACGACCGTCTCCCGGCCGAGTCCCGTTACATCGTCCCGCGCTTCGTCGAGCGCACCTCGCAGGGTGTGCGCGAGTACGACCCGTACGCCAAGCTCTTCGAGGAGCGGGTGATCTTCCTCGGCGTGCAGATCGACGACGCCTCGGCCAACGACGTCATGGCGCAGCTGCTGTGCCTGGAGTCGATGGACCCGGACCGGGACATCCAGATCTACATCAACAGCCCCGGCGGCTCGTTCACCGCGCTGACCGCCATCTACGACACGATGGACTTCGTCAAGCCGGAGATCCAGACCGTGTGCATGGGCCAGGCGGCCTCCGCCGCGGCGGTGCTGCTGGCGGCCGGTACCCCCGGCAAGCGGCTGGCGCTGCCGAACGCCCGGGTGCTGATCCACCAGCCGTACTCCGAGACCGGCCGCGGTCAGGTGTCCGACCTGGAGATCGCCGCCCGCGAGGTGCAGCGGATGCGCGACCAGCTGGAGGAGATGCTGGCCAAGCACTCCACCCGGCCGATCGAGCAGATCCGCGACGACATCGAGCGGGACAAGATCCTCACGGCCAAGGAGGCCGTGGAGTACGGGCTGATCGACCAGATCGTCACCACCCGTTCCACCGTCTCGGTCTGACCGGCGCGGCACGACCGCAACGGGCAAGCGAGAAGCAGTACGACAAGGCTGTAACTGGCCGCCCCTTTTGGACGGGAAGGCCCCCGGGACGGGGGATTCCCGCCAAGGGGGGCCATTCCGTCGGGGCGACAGGGTACCGTCGTCTAAGCAAGCACCAGGCACCGTCTCCCCGGCGGTGCGCAGGCGAAGGGGAAGCACCTCGTGGCACGCATCGGTGATGGCGGCGATCTGCTCAAGTGCTCGTTCTGCGGCAAGAGCCAGAAACAGGTGAAGAAGCTCATCGCGGGTCCGGGGGTCTATATCTGCGATGAATGCATCGACCTGTGCAACGAGATCATCGAGGAAGAGCTGGCGGAGTCGCCCGGTTCGGAGCTGAGCGAGCTGCCGAAGCCGCGGGAGATCTACGACTTCCTCGAAAGTTATGTGGTCGGCCAGGACGACGCCAAGCGGGCCCTGTCGGTGGCCGTCTACAACCATTACAAGCGGGTGCGGGCGAGCGAGACCGACGCGGGCGCGGCGCGCGACGAGGAGATCGAGCTCGGCAAGTCCAACATCCTGCTGCTCGGCCCGACCGGCTCGGGAAAGACGCTGCTGGCCCAGACCCTGGCCCGGATGCTGAACGTCCCCTTCGCCATCACGGACGCGACGGCGCTGACCGAGGCGGGCTATGTCGGCGAGGATGTCGAGAACATCCTGCTGAAGCTGATCCAGGCGGCCGACTACGACATCAAGAAGGCCGAGCAGGGCATCATCTACATCGACGAGATCGACAAGGTCGCCCGCAAGAGCGAGAATCCGTCGATCACCCGCGATGTCTCCGGTGAGGGTGTGCAGCAGGCGCTGCTGAAAATCCTG
The DNA here is from genome assembly GCF_042731495.1 of Streptomyces sp. NPDC059853. NCBI lineage: Bacteria > Bacillati > Actinomycetota > Actinomycetes > Kitasatosporales > Streptomycetaceae > Streptomyces > Streptomyces sp. NPDC059853. The sequence goes on along the minus strand of NZ_JBHWJL010000395.1, from coordinate 672 downwards.
GAGGGGACGACGGCGGCGGTCCCGCCGCAGGGCGGGCGCAAGCACCCGCATCAGGAGTTCCTCCAGATCGACACCTCGAATGTGCTGTTTATCGTGGGCGGCGCGTTCGCGGGTCTGGACGAGATCATCCGGGCCCGTTCGGGCGGCCGCGGCATCGGTTTCGGTGCGGATATCCGCTCCAAGCGGGAACGGGACACGGCGGAACTGCTCTCGGACGCGCTGCCGGAGGACCTGGTGAAGTACGGGATGATCCCGGAATTCATCGGCCGGCTGCCGATCATCACCTCGGTGCACAATCTCGACCGCGAGGCGCTGCTGCGGATTCTGGTCGAGCCGCGCAACGCGCTGGTCAAGCAGTATCAGCGGCTGTTCGAACTGGACGGTGTGGAGCTGGAGTTCGACCTCCCCGCGCTGGAGGCGATCGCCGATCAGGCGATCCTGCGCGGCACCGGGGCGCGCGGTCTGCGCGCCATCATGGAGGAGGTCCTGATGTCGGTGATGTACGAGGTGCCCTCGCGCCAGGACGTCGGCCGCGTGGTGATCACCGAGGACGTCGTCCGCTCGAATGTGAACCCGACGCTGGTGCCGCGCTCCCGGCTGGCGAAGCAGCGCGGCGGCAGCGGCGTTCCGCCGCAGGAGAAGACGGCCTGAGCCGTCCGCCCGTACGACACG
>NZ_JBHWJL010000394.1:0-3867 GCF_042731495.1 Streptomyces sp. NPDC059853 | reverse complement strand
GCTGGTTGTTCTGGCCCCCCTGGCCCTGCTGGCCCTGGCCGCCACCGCTCTTGCCGCGGCGCTCGCGCTCGCGCTTGCGCTCGCCGCCCTGGGCGGCGTCGTCCTTGGCGGCGTTCTCGGACTTCCCCGCGTTCTCGGACTTGCCGGTGTTCTCGGCGTCCTTGGCGGGGGCGGTACGGCCGCCCTTGCCGCCGTTGTCCGCGCCCGCGGTGCCCTCGGCCTGGCCGGGGATGTCGATCTGCTGCTGCCGCTGCGCCTCACGCTGCCCCTCGGCGGACTCACCGGTCCGCGCCCGGGAGGTGGTACGGCGCTTGGGCTTGTCGGTGCCGCTCTCGGCGGCGGCCGGCGCGGCGTCGGCCGGCTTGGCGTCCCCGCCGGAGGCCGGGGCACCGCCGCCGGAGGCGGCCTGCTTCTCCTTGATGACCTCGATCAGCTGGCTCTTGCGCATCCGCGCGGTGCCCCTGATGCCGAGGCCGGAGGCGACCTGCTGCAACTCGGCCAACACCATGCCGTCGAGGCCGGTGCCGGAACGCCGGCGGCGGGGCGCGGCGGAGGCGGTGGGAGCGTCCGTGGCGGAGGCTGTGGCATCACCGGCGGTCTTGCCGGCGCTGTCGGCACTCACACCCATCAGATCGGTGGTGTCGCTCACGAAGGGTCCTTCCCTGGAGCGGACGTCGGCCTGTCTGGCTCGGCGACCGGTTGTGCTGTCCGGCTGCGGTCCCCTTGGAGCGGGCCGGCCGGGCGGTGGCTCCGCCGATGCGACATGGCGGAAGGAATCAATGCAACGTGCGATGCGGGGGAATCACGGAGAAGCACGGGGAATCGCCGCGATACGACGCCGCACCCATCCCGGGGCGGACTCGGCATGCCCGGCAGGCTGCTCAGGCAGAAGAGTGAAGGCTCCCGGAAGAATCGGATGGTCCCGCGGGAGGGACCCCGGAATACCGTGCCCCTGGAGAAATCCATCGGGACGGTACGTGCAGACTTGAGGTTAACACTACCGGATACTGCCTTCATTCCCCCACTCCCGGTACGGAAATCCCGTGCCCGCCGTCCTTCACCGGCCGGATCCGGCGGACACGGAGGAAGCGCCGGAAGCGGGGACCGTGCCGGGCCCGTCGGCCTCCGCCGACCCGGCCAGCGGCAGCACACTGGCGCCCGCGAGATCCAGCGGCAGCCGGTTCGCCGTCCAGCCCTCCCCCGCCAGCCGCGCCGTCGTGTCGGCCGCCTCGTCGGTCACCAGCGCCAGCACGGTCGGCCCGGCGCCCGAGATGACCGCCGGAACGCCGTCGGCGCGCAGCCGGTGCACCAGGTCCGCGCTCTCGCTCATGGCCGGCGCCCGGTAGTCCTGGTGCAGCCGGTCCTCGGTGGCCGGCAGCAGCAGTTCGGGGCGCCGGGTCAGCGCCTCCACCAGCAGCGCGGCCCGCCCGGCGTTAAGCGCCGCGTCCCCGTGCGGCACCGTGCGCGGCAGCAGCCCGCGCGCCGTCGCGGTCAGCAGCGGCCGGGACGGCACGAAGACCACGGGAACGACCTTCTCCGACGGCTCCATCCGGATCGCCCGGACCGCGCCGCTCTCCCCCCAGGCCAGCGTGAAGCCGCCCAGCAGACAGGCGGCCACATTGTCCGGATGGCCCTCGATCTCGGTGGCCAGCTCCAGCAGGGCGGTGTCGTCCAGCCGGCCCTCGCCGCCCGAGGTCACCGCCCGCGCCGCCATCAGCCCCGCGCAGATCGCGGCGGACGAGGAGCCCAGCCCCCGGCCGTGCGGGATGCGGTTGGCGCACACCACCTCAAGGCCGCGCGGCTGGCCGCCCAGCGCCTCGAAGGCGGTGCGCAGCGAGCGCACCAGCAGATGCCGCTCGTCGCGCGGCAGTGTGTCGGCGCCCTCACCGGCGATGTCGATGTGCAGCCCGGATTCCGCCACCCGGACGACCACGTCGTCGTACAGCCCCAGGGCCAGCCCGAGGGCGTCGAATCCGGGACCGAGATTGGCGCTGGTCGCCGGGACCCGTACCCGGACGGCGGCGGCGCGGAAGGCGGGATGGGCCATCGCTCGATGACTCTCCTTGCTGAGATGTGCGGCATGCCCCGGAGGCCGACCGGTATCGCGATCGCGCTGCACGGGGTTGAATACCAGCCTATCGAAGGAAGGTTCAGACGCGATACAGGGTGCGGGGGTGTCGTCTCCGGGGCACGCGGCGCGGCTCAGGCGAGCCCGAGGTGTTCGGCGGCGGCGTCCGCGTCCACCGGCACCGTGACCGGCTGCGGGGCACCGGCCACCGCCCAGTCCGGGTCCTTCAGGCCGTTGCCGGTGACCGTGCACACGATGCGCTGGCCCGGATCGACCTTGCCCTGCTCGGCGGCCTTCAGCAGCCCGGCGACCGAGGCGGCCGAGGCGGGCTCGACGAACACGCCCTCGCCCGCCGCCAACAGCCGGTAGGCGGACAGGATCTGCCGGTCGGTGACCTCGTCGATGAAGCCGCCCGACTCGTCCCTGGCCCGCTCGGCCAGTTCCCAGGAGGCGGGGTTGCCGATGCGGATCGCGGTGGCGATGGTGGTCGGATTGCGCACCGGCGCGCCGCGCACGATCGGCGCGGAACCGGACGCCTGGAAGCCCCACATCCGGGGGGTGCGGGCGGCGGGGCCGGTGGCCGCGTACTCCCGGTAGCCCTTCCAGTACGCGGTGATGTTCCCGGCGTTGCCGACCGGCAGCACGTGGATGTCGGGGGCGTCGCCGAGCATGTCGACGATCTCGAACGCGGCGGTCTTCTGGCCCTCGATCCGCACCGGGTTCACCGAATTGACCAGCGCCACCGGATACTTCTCGGACAGCCCGCGGGCCAGGTCGAGGCAGTCGTCGAAGTTGCCGTCGACCTGGAGGATCTTCGCCCCGTGGACGAGGGCCTGCCCCATCTTGCCCAGCGCGATCTTGCCCTGCGGCACCAGGACGGCGCTCACCATGCCGGCGCGCACCGCGTAGGCGGCGGCCGAGGCGGAGGTGTTGCCGGTGGAGGCGCAGATGACGGCCCGGGCGCCGTCCTCCTTGGCCTTGGAGATGGCCATGGTCATGCCCCGGTCCTTGAACGAACCCGTGGGGTTGGCGCCCTCGACCTTCAGATGCACCTCGCAGCCCGTGCGCTCGGACAGCACCTGGGCGGGGACGAGCGGCGTGCCGCCCTCGCGCAGCGTCACCACGGGCGTCGCCCCGGTGACCGGGAGCCGGTCGCGGTACTCCTCGATGACGCCGCGCCACTGACGGCTGGTGCTGGTCGCGTCCAAGATGCTCACTGTTTCCCTCTGTTCGGAAAAACGGGCGCTACTCGCCCTCGACGCGCATGATGCTGGCCACATCATGCACGGTGTCCAGTCCCCGCAGCGCCTCCACGGTGGCGCTCAGCGCGGCGTCGGGTGCCCGGTGGGTGACGACCACCAGCGACGCCTCGCCGTCCTTGCCGGTCTGCCGCACGGTGTCGATGGAGACCCCGTGGTCGGCGAACACCATGGCGCACTGGGCGAGGACACCCGGTTTGTCGACCACGTCCAGGCTGATGTGGTAGCGGGTGACCACCTCGCCCATCGGGCTCACCGGCAGCCGGCTGTACGCGGACTCCCCCGGGCCGCGGCCGCCGCCGAGCTTGTTGCGGCACACCGCCACCAGATCGCCCAGGACGGCGGAGGCGGTGGGCGCGCCGCCCGCCCCGGGTCCGTAGAACATCAGCCGCCCGGCCGAGTCGGCCTCGACGAAGACGGCGTTGTAGGCGCCCTTGACGGAGGCCAGCGGGTGGCTGAGCGGGATCATCGCCGGGTGCACCCGGGCGGTGACGGAGCGGCCGTCCTCGGCGCGCTCGCAGATGGCCAGCAGCTTCACGG
>NZ_JBHWJL010000393.1:0-3977 GCF_042731495.1 Streptomyces sp. NPDC059853 | reverse complement strand
GCCGTGTGGACTACTTCCTGGTGCTCCGTCGGGTGCTCTTGCCGGTGCTCTTCGCGGCCGCCGCCCGCTTCTTCGGCGCGGTGGTGCGCCGCCGGGCCGGGGCCGCGTCGCTGACCCGGTCGCCGAGCACGTCGCGCAGGAACTTCCCGGTGTGGCTGGCGGGTACGGCCGCCACCTCCTCCGGGGTGCCCTCGGCGACGACCGTGCCGCCGCCGTGCCCGCCCTCGGGGCCCATGTCCACCACCCAGTCGGCGGTCTTGATCACATCGAGGTTGTGCTCGATGACGATCACCGTGTTGCCCTTGTCGACCAGGTCGGACAGCACCTCGATCAGCCGCCGGATGTCCTCGAAGTGCAGACCGGTGGTCGGCTCGTCCAGGACGTAGACGGTGCTGCCGGTGGAGCGGCGCTGCAGCTCGGAGGCGAGCTTGACGCGCTGCGCCTCGCCGCCGGAGAGCGTGGTGGCCGGCTGGCCGAGCCGTACGTACCCGAGCCCGACGTCGTTGAGCGTGCGCAGGTGACGGGCGATGGCCGGCACCGCCTCGAAGAACTCCAGCGCCTCCTCGATGGGCATGTCCAGCACCTCGGCGATGGACTTCCCCTTGTAGTGGACCTCCAGCGTCTCCCGGTTGTAGCGGGCGCCGTGGCAGACCTCGCAGGGGACGTAGACGTCCGGCAGGAAGTTCATCTCGATCTTGATGGTGCCGTCGCCCGAGCAGTTCTCGCAGCGCCCGCCCTTGACGTTGAAGGAGAACCGGCCCGGCAGATAGCCGCGGACCTTGGCCTCCATCGTCTCCGCGAACAGCTTGCGGACGTGGTCGAAGACACCGGTGTACGTGGCCGGGTTGGAGCGCGGGGTGCGGCCGATGGGGGACTGGTCGACGTGCACCACCTTGTCGACCAGGTCGTCCCCGGTGACGCGGGTGTGCCGCCCGGGCACCGCCTTGGCCCGGTTCAGCTCGCGGGCCAGGTGGGTGTAGAGGATGTCGTTGACCAGCGTGGACTTGCCGGATCCGGAGACGCCGGTGACCGCGGTGAGCACCCCGACCGGGAAGCTCACGTCGATGTTCTTCAGGTTGTGCTGGCGGGCGCCGTGCACGGTCAGCCGGCGCTTGGGGTCGGCCGGGCGCCGCACCTCGGGCATCGGGATGCTGCGGGCGCCGGTGAGGTACTGGCCGGTGACCGACTCCTCGTTGGCCAGCAATTCGGCCAGCGGCCCGCTGTGCACCACCTTGCCGCCGTGCTCGCCGGCACCGGGGCCGATGTCGACGACCCAGTCGGAGGTCTTGATGGTGTCCTCGTCGTGCTCCACCACGATCAGGGTGTTGCCGAGGTCGCGCAGCCGCACCAGGGTCTCGATCAGCCGGTGGTTGTCGCGCTGGTGCAGGCCGATGGACGGCTCGTCCAGCACGTACAGCACCCCGACCAGGCCGGAGCCGATCTGGGTGGCCAGCCGGATGCGCTGGGCCTCGCCGCCGGAGAGCGACCCGGCGGCGCGGTTGAGGGAGAGGTAGTCCAGGCCCACGTCGACCAGGAACCGCAGCCGCTCGTTGACCTCCTTGAGGACGCGTTCGGCGATGGCCTTCTCCCGGGCGTCCAGCGTCATCCCGCGCAGGAAGTCCGAGCACTCGCTGATCGACAGGGCCGAGACCTCGGCGATGGACTTGCCCTGCACCGTCACCGCCAGCACCAGCGGCTTGAGCCGGGTGCCGTGGCAGGCGGGGCAGGGGGCCTCGCGCATGTAGCCCTCGAAGCGCTCGCGGCCGGCGTCGGTGTCGGCCTCCGCGTAGCGGCGGCGCAGGAAGGGGATCACGCCCTCGAAGGCGGTGGCGTAGGCGCGCTCCTGGCCGTGCCGGTTCTCGTAGCGGACCTCGATCTTGGTGCGGTGCCCGCCCAGCAGCGCCTTCTTCGCGCGCTGCGGCAGGGCCTCCCAGGGCACGTCGGTGCGGAAGCTCAGGGCCTCGCCCAGCGCGCTGATCAGGTGGTGGAAGTACCCGCGGGTGTGGCCGTGGGACCAGGGGTGGATGGCGCCCTCGTCCAGGGACTTCTCCGGGTCCGGGATGATCAGCTCCGGGTCCACCTCCATCCGGGTGCCGATGCCGGTGCACTCGGGGCAGGCCCCGAAGGGGGAGTTGAAGGAGAAGGAGCGCGGCTCCAGCTCCTCGAACGACAGATCGTCGTACGGGCAGTACAGATGCTCGGAGAACATCCGCTCGCGCTGCGGGTCGTCCTCCGGCAGGTCGACGAAGTCGAGCACCACCATGCCGCCGGAGAGGCCGAGCGCGGTCTCCACCGAGTCGGTGAGCCGCCGCTTGGCGCTCTCCTTGACGGTGAGCCGGTCGACGACCACCTCGATGGTGTGCTTCTCCTGCTTCTTCAGCTTGGGCGGGTCGGCCAGCTGGATGGTGGCGCCGTCCACCCGGGCCCGGCTGTAGCCCTTGGTCTGGAGGTCGGCGAAGAGGTCGGCGAACTCGCCCTTGCGCTCGCGCACCAGCGGGGAGAGCACCTGGAAGCGGCTGCCCTCCTCCAGGCCCAGCACCTTGTCGACGACGGCCTGGGGCGACTGGCGGGCGATGGGCCGGCCGCACTCGGGGCAGTGCGGCTTGCCGATGCGGGCGAACAGCAGCCGCAGGTAGTCGTAGACCTCGGTGATGGTGCCCACGGTGGAGCGCGGATTGCGCGAGGTGGACTTCTGGTCGATCGAGACGGCCGGGGAGAGGCCCTCGATGAAGTCCACGTCCGGCTTGTCCATCTGCCCGAGGAACTGCCGCGCGTACGCGGACAGCGACTCCACGTAGCGGCGCTGCCCCTCGGCGAAGATCGTGTCGAAGGCGAGGGAGGACTTGCCCGAGCCCGAGAGGCCGGTGAAGACGATCAGGGCATCGCGCGGCAGGTCGAGCGAGACATTCTTGAGGTTGTGTTCGCGAGCACCGCGAACGGTGAGCCGGTCGGCCACGCGGATGGCACCTTTCGTGTGAAGAACGGGGACCCCATGGCGCACGGGGCACCCCCGTCCAAGAGTAGGGGCGGGCGGCAAGCCGGAAGGCCGGATCGGTCTCCCGATGGCGGTGAGCCAGCTTATAGCACGTGCGTTCGATTACCGCGCCGTTCCCGCCATCTTCACTCGAAGGAGTGGTCCGGATAGCGTGTGATCATGACGAAGCCGACCGCAGATCTCACCGGTCTGGACGAGGCCACCCACCGCCTGCTCACCGCCCTCGACACCCTGGACGACGCCGCGCTCGCCGCGCCCTCCCGGCTGTCCGGCTGGACGCGGGGCCACCTCACCACCCACCTCGCGCGCAACGCCGACGCCCTGGTCAACGTACTCGCCGGGCGCCCCATGTACGCGGACGAGAACAGCCGCGACACCGACATCGCCCGCGGCGCGCCCCGCCCCGCCGCCGAGCAGCGCGCCGACGTGCGCGACAGCGCCCAGCGGCTGGCCGGCGCCTTCGCCGCGCTGCCCGCCGACCGCTGGGCCACCACCGCCGCCCTGCGCAACGGCGTCACCGACCGGCTCGACTCGCTCCCGCTGCGCCGCTGGGTCGAGGTCGAGCTGCACCACATCGACCTCGGCATCGGCCGCACCGTCCACGACCTCACCGGCGCCTTCACCGACCGCGCCGTCGACTACCTCACCCGCCGCTACGAGGGCCACCCCGCCCTGCCGCCCCTCGACCTGCGCGCCGAGGACGGACGCAGCTGGTACAGCGGCGGCCACGAGGGCACCCGCCTCGTCGTCGCCGGAGCCCCCACCGCCCTCGTCGGCTGGCTCTCCGGCCGCACCACCGGCTCCGGGCTCACCGTCAGCGGCGGAACACTGCCCGTGGCACCCGCGCTCTGACACACTGACCGCCATGTCGTACACCGGAAACGTCACGGTCGGCGGGCCGGCCGACGCCCACGAGCTGGCCCGCCTGATCATCTCCAAGGCGGCGGTCGGCCCGATGAACAACAACGCCTACCTGCTGCGC
>NZ_JBHWJL010000392.1:0-3977 GCF_042731495.1 Streptomyces sp. NPDC059853 | reverse complement strand
ACGCAGGACGGTGCGGCGGTTGAGTTCCGGAGCCGGGTTGCTGGATGGCGACGGGGCTGACGGCCGCACCGGGTGGCCCGCAGTGATCAGGGGCCGCCGCGAGTGGTAGCGCTGCCGGCGCCCTCGGCGCCGGCAGCACGCAGTACCCGTTTGGTAAGTGATGGGTCCGGAAGGAAGAATGGAGGATCAGCGCCATCGGGATCGCCCGGGCGGCGGATGTGAGCCCGGGTTCCGCAGGACATCGACAGGCAGATGGTCTCCGGTCACGCATCCCCCCCATCCGTGACCGGGTGGGCCGGCGGAAGACATGAGCCGGCGCACGACGAGACCGGCACATGGTGTAGCAGTTCCTTCAGGGCCCTGGTGCCGTACGGCACCAGGGCCCTCCAGGCGTTCCACAGAGAGGCAAGATGACAGCGGACGACACCTTCGGCCGTCTCGACGACGACGATTACCCGGCCTACACCATGGGGCGGGCCGCCGCGATGCTCGGCACCACCCCCCAGTTCCTCCGCGCCCTCGGCGAGGCCAGGCTGATCACCCCGCTCCGTTCGGAGGGCGGCCACCGCCGCTACTCCCGGTACCAGCTGCGCATCGCGGCCCGGGCCCGGGAACTCGTCGACCAGGGCACCCCCATCGAGGCCGCCTGCCGCATCGTCATCCTTGAGGACCAGCTCGAAGAGGCCCAGCGCATCAACGCCGAATACCGCCGCGCCGCAGGAGGGGCCGACGCGCCGGAAGGGGACTGAGCCCAGGCGTCTGCCGTCAACGGGGCCCGGGGACCGGGCGTACTGACGGCCCGGCGCCGTCGCCGGTGAGGTGCGGGACAATGGGGCCGGAACAGCACCAGCTTCCGCCGTGCCGACCACGCGGCGGGGTGACTCGTGGGGGGATCCATGGACATCCGGCTGCTCGGACCGCTGGAGGTGCGGGACGCCGGCGGGCGCGAGATCGGCGTGACCGCCCCCATGCTCCGGGCCACGCTCGCCGCCCTCGCGCTGCGCGCCGGTCAGGTCGTCCCGGTGAACGAGCTGGCCGAAGGGCTGTGGGGCGGCCATGTGCCGCCCAGCGCGCGGACCACACTGCGCAATTACGTGATGCGGTTGCGCAAGGTGCTCCCGCAGGAACTGCTGCGCACCGTGCCGGGCGGGTACCAACTGGCCGTCGGGGAGCGGGACACCGACCTGGGCCGGCTGCGCGAAGCGCTGTCCCGCTCCCGTGACCTGGCCGGCCCGGAGCCGGCCGAGGCGGTGGCGCTGCTCGACGAGGCGATGCGGTGGTGGCGCGGCACCCCGCTCTCCGACCTGCCGGACTGCCCGCTGCGTACCGTGGAACAGGCGCGGCTCACGGAGCTGTATCTGACCCTGCTGGAGGAGCGGTTCGGGCTGAAGCTCGAACTCGGGGAGCACGGCGCGGTCGTGGACGAGATCGCCGCTGCGGCCGGGGCCCATCCGCTGCGGGAGCGGCTGGTGGGGCAGTTGATGCTCGCGCTGTACCGGGGCGGGCGCACGGCCGAAGCGCTGACGGTCTACCGGGAGGCGCGGCGCCGGCTGGTGGCGGAGCTGGGCATCGAGCCGGGTGCCGAACTGCGGGAACTGGAAGGGCTGATTCTGCGCGGAGACCCGTGGCCGGCCGGACCGGAGCCGGCCGCGGACCCGCTTCCGGCCCCGTGCCGGCCGGTGACCCGTACCCGGGCGGCGTTCCCGCCGGCCGTCGCCACCTTCGTCGCGCGCGGCGCCGAACTGGGCCGGATCCGGGCCCGGCTCAGCGACGCGGTGGCCGCGCCCGCGATCTGCCTGATCGACGGCCCCGGCGGCGTCGGCAAGTCCACCCTGGCGGTCCGCGCGGCCCGGGAGGTCGCCGACCGGTTCCCGGACGGCCTGCTCTACGTCGATCTGCGCGGCGCCGACCCGCGCAACGCACCCCTGACCCCGGCCGAGGCGCGGCAGCGGCTGCTGTCCTCGCTGGGCGCCTCCAGCAAGGAGATCCCCGCCGATCCGGACGCGGCCGCTGCCTTCTACCAGGAGCGGTTCGCCGGCCGGCGGGTGCTGGTCCTGCTGGACAACGCCCTGGACCGGACCCAGCTCACCGGGCTCCTGCCGACCGAGCCGGGCTGCGCCGCGCTGATCACCAGCCGCTCCGCGCTGACCGGGGTGCACGGCGCTCACCATCTGCACCTGACCACGCTGAGCACACCGGACGCCATCTCCTTCGTCCAGTCCATCGCCGAGGGCGCCGCCGAGCGCGGCAGCCCGGCGGCATGGGAGGAACTGGTCACGCTGTGCGGGCATCTGCCGCTGGCGCTGCGCATCATCGCGACCCGGATGGCGGCCAGACCGCGCTGGAGCGTCGGGGACTGGACGGCGGTGCTGCGGGACGAGCGGCGCCGCATGGACGAACTGGCGGTGGACGACCTCGATCTGCGGGCCAGTGTGATGGTCAGCATCGACCAGCTGGGCGACACCGCGGCGGCCACCACGTTCCCGCTGCTGGGCACGGCGGCGGTGCTCTCGTACACCCCCGAGGCCGTGGCCGAACTGGCCGGCTGCGCGGTGCCGCAGGCGCGGGAGGCGCTGGAGCGGCTCACCGACGCGCAGATCGCCACCAGTCCCCGGCCGGGCGTGTACGCGCTGCACGATCTGGTGCGGTCGGCGGCGGCCTGGCAGGCGGCGAGGCTGCCCCGCCGGCGGGAGCGCGCGGCCCTGGCCGGACTGGCCCGGTGGTGCGCCGGTTCGCTCTACCGGGGCAACGAGCCGCTGGCCCTGGCCTGGCGGTACCGGGGGCGCTACCGGGCCGGGGCCGAGCGGTTCCCCCGGGGACGGACGTTCGCCTCGGCCGACGCGTCGCTGCCGTGGATGGACGAGGTGCTGGAGGACGTGCTGGCGCTGGCAACGCAGTTGTCGGCACCCGAGTACGACACGGGGGACGAGCTGGGCGGCCGGCCGCTGTCCTGCTTCGCGCTGGAGAGCGTGCGCGCCCTGGAGACGTACTTCGGGATGCGGCTCGCCTGGCGAGCGCAGGTCGCACTCTGCGATCTGGCGCTGACGGTGGGGGAGCGGCAAGGGGACGCGTTCGCCCGGGCGGTGGCGTACTCCCAGCGGGGAAAGGCGGTCGGCCAGCGGGGCGAAGGGCTGCGCGCGGTGGAACTGCTGGAGCGCGGCAGGGAGATCTTCCAGTCGCTGGGGAAGCGTCTGGAGGCCCTGGGCACGCTGATGAACATGGTGCCCAGCCTCGGCTCGGCCGGCCGTCTGGCCGAGGCGGTCGAGGTGGGGGAGCGGGCGCTGCGCGAGGCGGACGAACTGGACAACGCGGACTGCCGCGCCCAGATCGTCAACAACCTGGGCCGCTGCCATCTCTTCCTGGGCCGGCCGGACCGGGCGTACCCGCTCTTCCGCGCCAACTACGAGGCGGTCGCCGTCGCCGTCCACGAGCGGACGATCGCCGCCGGGCTGCTGGCCGAGTACCACCTGGAGCTGCGGGAGTACGAGGAGGCCGCGCGCTGGGCGAACCGTGCGCTGCACCCGCCGGGTGACCAGCCGCTGGACCCGTTCGTGATGGCGCAGCAGCGCACCTGGCTGGCCGCGGCGCTGCGCGGCCTGGGCCGCGAGGAACTCGCCCTGCGGGAGGAGCGGCGTGCGCAGGAGGTACTCGACGACCTCAACAGCCGGGAGAACATCCACTTGCGGGTGCGAATCGAGGAGCGGTACGCCATCCGCTAGTTCTGCCCGGTGAGCGGCGCCGGATCCCCCGATGGGCCGCTGCTACGGATCTGATACGCGGCTGCTACGCCTGACGATCACCTTGCGTCAGGTTGCGCGGTAGCCTTCCCCTCAGTCGCAGCAGCAAACGTCATGCAGGGGGATCCATGAGCGACGAAGTCAAGCTCGCACCGGATGAGCTGACCTGGGTGATGAGCATCATCAACGGCGCCTTCTCCGAGATGCAGGAGGTCGCGCGCGGGATCAGCGGCCAGGGAG
>NZ_JBHWJL010000391.1:0-4017 GCF_042731495.1 Streptomyces sp. NPDC059853 | reverse complement strand
GAGCTGGTGAGCGAAGGCAAGGAGGTCGACACGTACATCGTCGGCCGCAAGGGTGTGGCGTACTACGGGTTCCGGGAGCGGGCGATCACCGACTCCTGGACCGGCTTCACGGACAACCCGACCTACGCCGACGCCAAGATGGTCGCCGCACCGCTCATCGAGGCCATAGAGCGTGACACCGACAAGGGCGGGGTGGACGAGCTGCACATCGTCTTCACCGAGTTCGTGTCGATGATGACGCAGACCCCGGTGGAGCGGCGGCTGCTGCCGCTGACCTTCGAGAAGTCGGCGGAGGAGTCCGCGAAGGTCTTCGCCAAGGGCGCGCAGGCGCACGCCCTGTACGACTTCGAGCCCTCGGCGGAGAAGGTCCTCGACGCTCTGCTGCCCCGGTATGTCGAGAGCCGTATCTACAACGCCCTCCTCCAGGCCGCCGCGTCCAAGCACGCGGCGACCCGGCGGGCGATGAAGTCGGCGACCGACAACGCGGAGGAGCTGATCAAGTCGCTGTCGCGGCTTGCCAACGCGGCCCGTCAGGCCGAAATCACCCAGGAAATCACCGAGATCGTCGGTGGCGCGAGCGCCTTGGCCGACGCGACCGCGGGAAGTGACCGATAATCATGACTACTGCTGCTGAGGCGGCCACCGAGACGGCCGCAGCCACGGGTCGGGTCGCACGGGTCATCGGCCCGGTCGTCGACGTGGAGTTCCCCGTCGACGCGATCCCCGACATCTACAACGCGCTCACCGTCGAGGTCGACGACCCCGCGGTGAAGGGGACCACCACCACGCTGACGCTGGAGGTCGCCCAGCACCTCGGTGAGGGCATGGTGCGCACCATCGCCCTGGGTCCTGCCGACGGTCTGGTCCGCCAGTCCCCGGTGACCGACACCGGCAAGGGCATCACGGTGCCCGTGGGCGACGTCACCAAGGGCCGGGTGTTCAACACCCTGGGCCACATTCTGAACGAGCCCGAGGCCGAGTCGGAGATCACCGACCGCTGGGAGATCCACCGCAAGGCCCCGGCCTTCGACCAGCTGGAGTCGAAGACCGAGATGTTCGAGACGGGTCTGAAGGTCATCGACCTGCTGACCCCGTACGTCAAGGGCGGCAAGATCGGTCTGTTCGGTGGTGCCGGTGTCGGCAAGACCGTGCTGATCCAGGAAATGATCATGCGTGTGGCGAAGCTGCACGAGGGTGTTTCCGTCTTCGCCGGTGTCGGTGAGCGTACCCGTGAGGGCAACGACCTCATCGAGGAAATGGCCGACTCGGGCGTGCTGCCGCAGACCGCGCTGGTCTTCGGCCAGATGGACGAGCCGCCGGGGACCCGGCTGCGGGTCGCGCTGGCGGGGCTGACCATGGCGGAGTACTTCCGCGATGTGCAGAAGCAGGACGTGCTGTTCTTCATCGACAACATCTTCCGCTTCACCCAGGCCGGCTCCGAGGTGTCCACCCTGCTGGGCCGGATGCCCTCCGCGGTGGGTTACCAGCCGAACCTGGCGGACGAGATGGGTGTGCTCCAGGAGCGCATCACCTCGACCCGTGGTCACTCCATCACCTCGATGCAGGCGATCTACGTGCCCGCCGACGACCTCACCGACCCGGCGCCGGCCACCACCTTCGCCCACCTGGACGCCACCACGGTGCTGTCCCGTCCGATCTCCGAGAAGGGCATCTACCCGGCGGTGGACCCGCTGGACTCGACGTCCCGGATTCTGGACCCGCGTTACATCTCGCAGGACCACTACGACACCGCCATGCGGGTCAAGGGGATCCTCCAGAAGTACAAGGACCTCCAGGACATCATCGCCATTCTCGGTATGGACGAGCTGGGCGAGGAGGACAAGCTCACCGTCAGCCGTGCGCGGCGGATCGAGCGCTTCCTGTCGCAGAACACCCACGCGGCGAAGCAGTTCACCGGCCTGGACGGTTCGGACGTGTCGCTGGACGAGTCGATCGCCGCGTTCAACGGCATCGCCGACGGTGACTACGACCACTTCCCCGAGCAGGCGTTCTTCATGTGCGGTGGGCTGGACGACCTGAAGGCGAAGGCCAAGGAGCTGGGCGTCTCCTGACCGGCACGCCCGTGGTGCGCGCGGAGGCGGGGGGTGCCCCCGCCTCCGGTGCACCGGCCATCTATTCTTCACATATCCAGGGGATGAGGAGCCATCGTGGCTGAGCTGCACGTCGAGTTGGTCGCCGCGGACCGCAAGGTCTGGTCGGGTGAGGCCAGCATGGTCGTCGCGCGCACCACTGCCGGTGACATCGGCATCCTGCCCGGGCACCAGCCGGTGCTCAGCGTGCTGCAGTCGGGGCCGGTGACCATCCGGACCACCGGTGCGAGCGGTGAGGGCACCGTCATCGCGGCGGTGCACGGCGGATTCCTGTCGTACACCGACGGTAAGCTGTCGCTGCTGGCGGAGATCGCCGAGCTGGCCGACGAGATCGACGTCGAGCGTGCGGAGCGTTCCCTGGAGCAGGCCAAGGCGGACGCGGACGCCGCCGCCGAACGGCGCGCGGACGTCCGGCTGCGTGCCGTGGCGGCGGGGCGCTGATTCGCACGACGGACACACAACGGGGCGAGGAGGTCGGTTGAGATGGTCCTCGCGTTGGTTGTGGTCGGCGCCGTGCTGGCGCTGGTCGTGCTGGGGCTGCTCGGGTTCGGCGTACGCAGGCGGCTGATCCAGCGGCTGGGCGGTACGTTCGACTGTTCGGCGCGCTTCCGGGCGCCGACCGCGGGGCAGTCCCTGGGCAAGGGCTGGATCTATGGGGTCGCACGCTACAACGGAGACCGGGTGGAGTGGTTCCGGGTCTTCTCGTACGCGGTGCGGCCCCGTCGTGCGCTCGAACGCGACCGCATCCAGGTCCGCGAGCGGCGGCAGCCGCAGGGCGAGGAGGAACTGGCGCTGCTCTCCGGTGCCGTGGTGCTCTCCTGCCGGCACGACGGGGACGACGTGGAGCTGGCGATGAGCGAGGACGCGCTGACCGGCTTCCTCGCCTGGCTGGAGGCGGCACCGCCCGGCCAGCGGGTGAACGTGGCGTAGACCGGTGACGCGGGCCCGGGACGGCGATGGGCCGTCCCGGGCCCGGGTGCGTCAGGAGGCGTTCGACCGGTGGGCCGTGGCCTGGCCCCGCGTCCGGTCGACCACCGCGAGCACGTCGACCGGGGCGGAGGGGAGGGCGGCCTAGCCGTTTTCCCACGCGCTGCACTTGGTCAGGTACTTCGCCTTGATGGTGACGATGACCAGCACGCTGTTCCGGCTGTACCGCGCGCCGTAGTCCTGGCGGGTGGTGAACTCGGGCAGGCAGCGCCCGCTCTGGGCCTGTTCCTGGGCCTGTTCCTGGGTGGGGGCCGGGGACTTCTTGTCCCGCGCGGCGCCGCCGGCGCTGCGGTGGGCTTCCATCGCCCGGGCCGCTTTGGCGGGGAACTCGCCCCGTCACAGGGTCACCTTGTCGCTCGATCCCTGCGCCACCTTGCTCGCGACCGTGGGCTCGGAGGTGGGGCGCGGCAGCGCGTCCAGGTACCGGGTGTCGAAGTCGTCTTCCTGCGAGCGGTGGTTGTCGTCGTCCGAGGGCAGTGCGGTGGGGCCGGTCCGGTAGTGGCTGACGCGCTGGACCGGGGTGCCGTGGCCGTGGGCGTGGTCGTGCCCGCAGGCGGTGGTGGCCCGCTGGACCTCGGGGACCGGGGCGGTCATGACCCGGTGGGCGTTGGCCTCGGCTTCCCGTCCGAAACGGTCGGAGGGGCGCCTCGGCCGGTGCCTCCTCGGCGAACCCCGCGTCCCGGTCGTCGTACCGGGCCCGTTCCTGACGCATCCTGCGCTGGACGGCGGCGTTGCCCGCGGCGCTCCGGAGGGCCGGCAGACCGCGCACGGCGGGGCTGGGGGCCGCCGTGCGCCGGAGCACGTTCCGCGGTGCGGGCTGCTCGTCCTGCCGTGTGCCGGTGTCCCACCCACGGGTGGCCCGGGGAGAGAGCGAGCCCGCGCCGCTGGTCGTCCCAGCGAACCAAAGGAGATCCGGCCG
>NZ_JBHWJL010000390.1:0-4039 GCF_042731495.1 Streptomyces sp. NPDC059853 | reverse complement strand
TGCGTAAGATGTGTATAAGATACTTATGTCTTTTGCGGTGCGCAGCGCCGCCTGCAGCTCCCGTACCTCGATTCGACTCATGCCCGCCACGGTAGCCGCCGCCACCGACAGAGCGGTCCCGGCCGGGGTCACAGGGCCCCGCGGCCCGCGCCGGCGCGCCTCCGCCCCGGGTCGTAGGACCAAAAACCCGGTGGGCAGTGTCAGTGGCGAAACGTAGGCTCAAGGGTGATGTCTGCCACCGACCCCTCCGCCGCCACGCCCGCACCGCCCGCCGCCGCCAAGCGATCCGTCGTCCGTTCCCTGCTGCGGCTGTGGCCCTATGTGCGGCCCGTGCGGCTGCGGCTCTTCGGCGCCGCGGGCGTCGCCATCCTGGCGGCCACCCTGGGGCTCACCATGCCGCTGATCCTCAAGTGGATCGTGGACGGACCGGTCGCCGACGGGGACACCACGGGGGTGTGGCTCGGCGGCACCGTCCTGCTGGTGGTGGGCCTGATCGAGGCCCTGCTGTTCGGCCTGCGCCGCTGGCTGGTGGCCCGCCCGCTGACCCGCGTCGAGGCCGCCCTGCGCTCGGACCTGTATCAGCACGTCCAGCGGCTGCCGGTCTCCTTCCACGACCGCTGGGCCACCGGCCAGCTGCTCTCCCGGGGCACCGGCGACCTCCAGCTGCTGCGCATGTGGCTGGCCTTCGGTCTCACCTTCCTCATCGTCAACAGCGCCACCATCGTCATCGGCTGCGTCATCCTGCTCGCCCAGCAGTGGTCGCTCGGCCTCATCCTGATGGCCCCGGTACCGGTCCTGATCATCCTGTGCATGATCTTCGAGACCCGGTACTCGGTGGTGGCCCGCCGGGCCCAGGACCAGATGGGCGACCTGACGACCCTGGTGGAGGAGTCGATCCTCGGCATCCGGGTCATCAAGGGTTTCGGCCGCCACCGCAGCCAGGCGCAGGCCTTCCAGGCCCTGTCCCAGCGGCTGGTGGACACCGAGATCCGCAAGGCCAAACTGCTGGCCTGGATCTGGACGTTCATCATGACGCTGCCCGAGCTGTTCATGGGCGCCGTACTGGTGGTCGGGGTGCTCCAGGTCGCGGACGGCGGGCTGACCGCGGGCACCCTGGTGGCGTTCATGGCCACCGCGATGGCCCTGCGCTGGCCGGTGGAGTCGATCGGCTTCCTGCTGGCCATGACCAATGACACGGCGGCGGCCACCGACCGGTTCTTCGAGGTCATGGACGTCCCCGTGCCGCCGGACCGGGCCAGGGAGCCGGAGCGGGGCCGGGCGACCGCCGAGGGCACCGGCACGGACGAGGGGATCCGCTTCGAGCGGGTGGTGTTCCGCTTCCCCGACGCCCCGCCCGACGCGCCCGCCGTGCTCGACGGCATCGATCTGCACATCCGCCCCGGCGAGACCATGGCCGTGGTGGGCGGCACCGGCAGCGGCAAGACCGCGCTGACCGCGCTCGTCCCCCGGCTGCACGAGGTCACCTCCGGGCGGATCACCCTGGACGGCACCGACATCGCCACCCTCCCGCTGCGCGAGGTCCGCGAACGGGTCGCGGTGGCCTTCGAGGAGCCCACCCTGTTCTCCGCCTCCGTCCGGGAGAACATCCTGATGGGCGCCCCCGGCCACGGCGGCACGGACGGCACGGACGGCGGGGACCGGGACGCCGAGCTGGAGCGGGCGCTGGGCATCAGCCAGGCGGACGGCTTCGTCGGCGCGCTGCCGCAGGGCGCCGACACCGAGGTCGGCGAACAGGGCCTGAGCCTGTCCGGCGGCCAGCGCCAGCGCCTCGCGCTGGCCCGCGCCGTGGTCGGCCGGCCCCGCTTCCTGGTGCTGGACGACCCGCTCTCCGCACTCGACGTGCACACCGAGGCCCGGGTGGAGGCGGCGCTGCGCGAGGTGCTGGCCACCACCACGGCCCTGGTGGTCGCGCACCGGCCCTCCACCGTCCAGCTCGCCGACCGGGTGGCCCTGCTCTCCGGCGGCCGGATCACCGCCGTGGGCACCCACACCGAGCTGCTGCGCGAGAACGCCGAGTACCGCCTGCTGATGACCGGCACGGCCCAGCCGGGACCGTCCGAGCCCGAAGAGGTCACCGTCCCATGAGCACCACCACCGCCACCACCGCCGAGGAGACCGCCGACGCCCCCCGGCGCCACGAGCCGGCCGCGCCCGACCCGATCGCCCAGGACAAGCTGCCCGCCCCGAAGGGCGCCTCCCGCGCGCTGCTGCTCGCCCTGCTGCGCCCGCACCGGGCCCGGGTCGCCCTGGCCTCCCTCCTGCTGCTCGCCCAGCAGGCCGCGGTGCAGGGCACCCCGCTGCTCGTCGCCTACGCCATCGACCGGGGTGTCCCGGCCGTGCGCGACGCCGGGAACTACGGCCCGCTGATCGCGGTGGCCGTCGCGTATCTGCTGTGCTCGGTGGGCGGCGGCGCCCTCCAGCACGTCTTCATCCGGGTGGTGGCCCGGATCAGCCAGCGCATCCTGCTGGAGGTGCGCGACCGCATCTACCGGCACGCCCAGGCGCTCAGCCTGGACTTCCACGACCGCTACACCTCGGGGCGGCTCATCTCCCGGGCCACCACCGATGTGCAGTCGCTGCGCGAACTCCTGGACGAAGGGCTCCAGGAGATGCTGATGGTGCTGGTGTCCGTGGTGTACATCGGGGCGCTGCTCTTCTACCTGGACCTGGGCCTGGGCGGCGCGGCGCTGGTGACGTTCGTGCCGCTGCTGTTCCTGGTGCAGAACTACCGGCGGCGCTCGGCCGAGCGCTTCAGCCGCCGGTCCACGGCGATCGCCAAGGTGATCGTCAAGTTCTCCGAGACGCTGAACGGCATCCGGCCGGTGAAGGCGTTCCGCCGGGAGGCCGCCAACGACGCCGGGTTCGAGACGCTGAACCGGCAGCACGAGCGGGTGAACGGCGACACCATCCTGGAGATGGCGCGCTTCGTGCTGCTGTCCCGGGTGATCGCGGCCACCGGGGTCGCGGCGATCGTCATGTGGGGCGCGTACCGGGTGGCCTCCGGCGAGCTGGAGCTGGGCGCGCTGGCGGCCGGCGCGCTGTACATCCGGCGGCTGTACGACCCGATCGACCGGTTCGCGATGATCCTGAACAACTACCAGTCGGCGGCCGCCTCGCTGGAGAAGATCGCCGGACTGCTGCACCAGCGGCCGGACGTGCCCGAGCCGGAGCGTCCGGTGACACCGGCGCCGCGGGCGGCCGGGCAGCCGGGGCGCGAGGTGGTGTTCGACGGCGTGCGGTTCGCGTACCGCACCGGCGGCGAGGTGCTGCCCACCTTCGACCTCACCCTCCCGGCCGGCCAGACCACGGCGCTGGTGGGCGCCACCGGTGCTGGGAAGTCGACGCTGGCGAAGCTGCTGGCGCGGTTCTACGACCCGACCGAGGGGCGGGTGCTGCTGGACGGCACGGACCTGCGCGATCTGACCCTCGCCGAACTGCGGCGCGGGGTGGTGATGGTGACCCAGGAGGCGTTCCTGTTCTCGGGCACCGTCGCGGAGAACATCGCCATCGGCAAGCCGGACGCGGACCGCGACGAGATCGAGCGGGCGGCGAAGGCGATCGGGGCGCACGACTTCATCACGGCGCTGCCGGACGGCTACGACACGGATGTGCGCAAGCGCGGCGGCCGGATCTCGGCCGGGCAGCGTCAGCTGGTGGCGTTCGCGCGGGTGCTGCTGGCCGACCCGTCGGTGGTGATCCTGGACGAGGCGACCTCGTCGCTGGACATCCCGGGCGAGAAGGCGGTGCAGGAGGCGATGGAGACGGTGCTGCGCGGCCGGACGGCGATGGTGATCGCGCACCGGCTGTCGACGGTGGAGATCGCCGACCGGGTGCTGGTGATGGAAGCCGGCCGCATCGTGGAGGACGGCCCCCCGGCCGACCTGATCGCGGGCACCGGGCGCTTCGCGCATCTGCACCGCGCCTGGCGCGAGAGCCTGGCCTGAGAGGCCGCCGGGGGCCGGACGGCGTGCGGCGGCCCGGGGCGGGGCCCGGCGTGCGGTCGGAGGCGGGCGCCTCC
>NZ_JBHWJL010000389.1:0-4162 GCF_042731495.1 Streptomyces sp. NPDC059853 | reverse complement strand
GTCGCCGGACGCCGCCCGCGCGGCACGCGCCGCACCACCGCCGGTACGGACCCCGGGCACCCGCCCGGCTCCGTACCGGCGGCGCCCGTCCGCCGACGGGCCGCGCCCGCACCGGCGGCCCCTGTCCCGGCCTCGTCCGGATCGTGAGACACCCCGGGTACCGAGGGCATCGTGTGCCACACTGGGCCCGTGCTCTCGTTCGCCATGATGATTATTGGTGATGAGCGCGCCGGTCCGCAGTGATCGCCGCCCCACCCCACCGGGTGACGCGGCCACCGTGCCTCGACCCGCGCGCAGACCTCTCGCATCCGCGAGAGGTCTTTTCGTTTCCCGGCCCACACACGGCCGGACGGGAGCAGGGCAGTGGAGCCGACCAGAACCGCATCCTCCGCAGGAGCCACCACCATGACCACACCGGCCACCCCCGCCGCCCCGGACGCGCCCGACGACGGCTTCCACGTCTTCGACACCACCCTGCGCGACGGGGCCCAGCGCGAGGGCATCCACCTCACCGTCGCCGACAAGCTCGCCATCGCCCGCCACCTCGACGACTTCGGCGTCGGCTTCATCGAGGGCGGCTGGCCCGGCGCCAACCCCCGCGACACTGAGTTCTTCCGCCGCGCCCGCGAGCTGCCCTGGCGCCACGCCCAGCTGGTGGCCTTCGGCGCCACCCGCAAGGCCGGCGCCACCGCCGCCCAGGACCCCCAGGTCCAGGCCCTGCTGGACTCCGGCGCCCCCGTCGTCACCCTGGTCGCCAAGTCCCACGACAAGCACGTCGCACTGGCTCTGCGCACCACGCCCGAGGAGAACCTCGCCATGATCGCCGACACCGTGCGCCATCTGCGCGCGGCCGGCCGCCGGGTCTTCGTGGACTGCGAGCACTTCTTCGACGGCTACGCCGACAACCCCGGCTACGCCCTCGACGTGGTCCGCGCCGCCGCCGGGGCGGGCGCGGACGTCGTCGTCCTGTGCGACACCAACGGCGGCATGCTCCCCGCCCAGGTGCAGGCCACGGTACGGACCGTCGTCGCCGACACCGGCGCCCGGATCGGCATCCACGCCCAGGACGACACCGGCTGCGCCGTCGCCAACACCCTGGCCGCCGTGGACGCCGGCGCCACCCACGTGCAGTGCACCGCCAACGGCTACGGCGAGCGGGTCGGGAACGCCAACCTCTTCCCGGTGGTCGCCGCCCTGGAGCTGAAGTACGGCAAGCGGGTGCTGCCGCCGGGCGCGCTCAAGGAGATGACCCGCATCTCGCACGCCATCGCCGAGGTCGTCAACCTCACCCCCAGCACCCACCAGCCCTACGTCGGCCTGTCCGCCTTCGCGCACAAGGCCGGGCTGCACGCCTCCGCGATCAAGGTGGACCCCGACCTCTACCAGCACATCGACCCGGAGCTGGTCGGCAACTCCATGCGGATGCTCGTCTCCGACATGGCGGGCCGCGCCTCCGTGGAGCTGAAGGGCCGCGAGCTGGGCTACGACCTGGAGGGCGACCGCGACCTGGTCGGCCGGATCGTCGCCCGGGTCAAGGAACAGGAGGCGAAGGGCTACACCTACGAGGCCGCGGACGCCTCCTTCGAACTGCTGCTGCGCGACGAGGTCACCGGCCGCGCCGCCCGGTTCTTCCGGCTGGAGTCCTGGCGGGCGATCACCGACCAGCGGGCGGACGGCACCCTCGACAACGAGGCCACCGTCAAGCTGTGGGCCAAGGGCGAGCGGGTGGTCGCCACCGGCGAGGGCAACGGCCCCGTCAACGCCCTGGACCGGGCGCTGCGCACCGGACTGGAGCGCACCTTCCCCGAGCTGGCCCGGCTCCAGCTGGTGGACTACAAGGTGCGCATCCTGGCCGGCCGGGCCGGCACCCAGTCCACCACCCGGGTGCTCATCACCACCGGCGACGGCGAGGGCGAGTGGTCCACCGTCGGCGTCGCGGACAACGTCATCGCCGCCTCCTGGCAGGCGCTGGAGGATGCCTACACCTACGGTCTGCTGCGGGCCGGACTGCGTCCCACGGAGTGAGCCGGGCCGGGGGGAACGAGCGGACTTAGAGGGTTCCTCCAGTTCCCCCCGCGTCTCCTGTGGTACTTCGCTGCACCATTGCCCCGGAGACCGTTGGTTCTGTACAGGGCGACCACGAAATGACGGCGGAGACTGTACGGATCTGACGAGAGCGTTCTCTCCCGGCGTTTCATAGGGTCTTTACATGACCGAAGAGTCCCTGACGCCCGTGGCCGCACCCGATGCCCGGGGCCGCGTGGCGGAGCTGCACGCCATCCGTGACGAGATCGGCCGTGGTCCCAGCGAGAAGGCGACCGCGGCACAGCACGC
This sequence comes from Streptomyces sp. NPDC059853, assembly GCF_042731495.1. Classification (NCBI taxonomy): domain Bacteria; kingdom Bacillati; phylum Actinomycetota; class Actinomycetes; order Kitasatosporales; family Streptomycetaceae; genus Streptomyces; species Streptomyces sp. NPDC059853. The sequence continues at coordinate 1,828 of NZ_JBHWJL010000389.1, read as the reverse complement.
CAAGGGCAAGCTGACCGCCCGGGAGCGGATCGAGCTGCTGCTGGACGAAGGCTCCTTCCGCGAGGTCGAAGGGCTGCGGCGGCACCGCGCCACCGGCTTCGGTCTGGAGGCCAAGCGCCCCTACACCGACGGTGTCATCACCGGCTGGGGCACCGTGCACGGCCGGACCGTCTTCGTCTACGCGCACGACTTCCGGATCTTCGGCGGGGCGCTCGGGGAAGCGCACGCCCAGAAGATCCACAAGATCATGGACATGGCCATCGCGGCGGGGGCCCCGCTGGTCTCCCTCAACGACGGCGCCGGCGCCCGGATCCAGGAAGGCGTCTCGGCGCTGGCCGGCTACGGCGGGATCTTCCAGCGCAACACCAAGGCGTCGGGGGTCATCCCGCAGATCTCCGTGATGCTCGGCCCCTGCGCGGGCGGCGCCGCCTACAGCCCGGCGCTGACCGACTTCGTCTTCATGGTCCGCGAGACCTCGCAGATGTTCATCACGGGCCCGGACGTGGTCAAGGCCGTCACGGGTGAGGAGATCACCCAGAACGGCCTGGGCGGCGCCGATGTGCACGCCGAGACCTCCGGAGTGGCGCACTTCGCCTACGACGACGAGGAGTCGTGCCTGGAGGAGGTGCGGTTCCTGCTGTCGCTGCTGCCCTCCAACAACCGCGAGAACCCGCCGGTCGCCGAGACCGAGGACCCCGCCGACCGCTCGGGCGACGCGCTGCTCGACCTGGTCCCGGCCGACGGCAACCGCCCCTACGACATGCGCGCCGTCATCGAGGAGCTCGTCGACGACGGGGAGTTCCTGGAGGTCCACGAGCGCTGGGCCACCAACATCATCTGCGCGCTGGGCCGGCTCGGCGGCCAGGTGGTCGGCATCGTCGCCAACCAGCCGCAGTCGCTGGCCGGGGTGCTGGACATCCACGCCTCGGAGAAGGCGGCCCGCTTCGTCCAGCTGTGCGACGCCTTCAACATCCCGATCGTCACCCTGCTGGACGTCCCCGGCTTCCTGCCCGGCGTGGACCAGGAGCACGGCGGCATCATCCGGCACGGTGCCAAGCTGCTGTACGCGTACTGCAACGCGACCGTGCCGCGGATCTCCGTGGTGCTGCGCAAGGCGTACGGCGGGGCGTACATCGTGATGGACTCGCAGACCATCGGAGCCGACCTCACCTACGCCTGGCCGACGAACGAGATCGCGGTGATGGGCGCGGAGGGCGCGGCGAACGTGATCTTCCGCCGGCAGATCGCCGCCGCCGAGGACCCCGAGGCGACCCGGGCCCGGCTGGTCAAGGAGTACAAGACCGAGCTGATGCACCCGTACTACGCCGCGGAGCGCGGGCTGGTGCACGACGTGATCGACCCCGCCGAGACCCGTGCGGTGCTGATCCAGTCGCTGGCGATGCTGCGCAGCAAGCACGCCGACCTGCCCGCCCGCAAGCACGGCAACCCGCCGCAGTGACGGGTCCGGCCACCACCGAGGAGAGACCGCAGATGAGCACGGAGACGGGGATGGAGACGGGCGTGGACAGCAAGCTGGTCCGGGTGGAGAAGGGCGCCGCGAGCGACGAGGAACTGGCGGCGGTGACCGCGCTGCTGATCGCCCGTGCCGCGCAGGCCCCGGCGACGGTGGCAGGCCCCGGGCACTTCGCCGCCGGCCGCAGCACGGCCGGCTGGCGCAGGCTGGAGCGGACGCCGGGCTTCCGGGCGCCGCACAGCTGGCAGGGCTGAGCCCTCCGGGTCACGCGAGGGCGGGCCGGACACCGGTGGATCGGTGTGCCGCCCCCCCACTGGCGTAAGCCGGGGCGGCGGGGGGTGGGCGGGGGCGCGC
>NZ_JBHWJL010000388.1:0-4199 GCF_042731495.1 Streptomyces sp. NPDC059853 | reverse complement strand
GCCGCCGGACATCCCAGATGCCCGGCGGCCGTGGCCGTTATCGCTGGTCAGCGCGGTGACAACGTCACGAGGCGCCCACCACGTCCTTCTCCTCCGCGAAGTGGCACGCCGAGGCGTGCGCCGCTCCGCCACCCGAGTCGCGGAACCGCTCCGGCACCGCCAGCAGCGGCACCTCCTCCGCGCACCGGTCCTGCGCCTTCCAGCAGCGGGTCCGGAACCGGCAGCCCGACGGCGGGTTCGCCGGCGAGGGCACGTCCCCGGTGAGGATGATCCGCTCCCGCGTCTCCCGGCCCTCCGGATCGGCCTGCGGCACCGCCGACAGCAGCGCCTGGGTGTACGGGTGGGTCGGGTGGTCGTAGATCTCGGTGTCGCTCCCGATCTCCGCCATCTTCCCCAGGTACATCACCCCGACCCGGTCGGAGATGTGCCGCACGATCGACAGGTCGTGCGCGATGAACAGGTACGACAGCTCGAATTCCTTCTGGAGCTTGTCCATCAGGTTGATGACCTGCGCCTGCACCGACACATCCAGCGCCGAGACCGGCTCGTCGCACACGATGATCTCCGGGTTCAGCGCCAGACCGCGGGCGATCCCGATCCGCTGCCGCTGCCCGCCGGAGAACTGGTGGGCGTACCGGTTGATGTACTCCGGGTTGAGCCCCACGACCTCCAGCAGTTCCTGCACCTTGCGGCGCCGGTCGCCCTTGGGGGCCACCTCGGGGTGGATCTCGAACGGCTCGCCGATGATGTCACCGACCGTCATCCGGGGGTTGAGCGAGGTGTACGGGTCCTGGAACACCATCTGGATGTTCCGCCGCACCGCCTTCAGCGCGCGCCCGGACAGCTTGCTGATGTCCTCGCCCTTGTAGAAGATCTCGCCGGAGGTCGGCTTCTCCAGGTTCATCAGCAGCTTGGCCACGGTGGACTTGCCGCAGCCCGACTCGCCGACGATTCCCAGCGTCTCGCCCCGGTACAGGGAGAAGGAGATGTCGTCGACGGCCTTGACCGCGCCGATCTGCTTCTTGAAGAGGATGCCCTGGGTGAGCGGGAAGTGCTTGACGAGGTTGCGCACTTCCAGGATCGGCTCGCGGTCGCCCGCGCTCTTGCCGAGGTCAGCCATGGATCGTCTCCTTCCACAGGTGGCAGGCGCTGGACCGCCCGGTGATCGGGGTCCCGTCCCGCTCGGTGACCTGCACCAGCGGAGGAACCTCCGTACGGCACTGGTCGGTGGCCATCGGGCAGCGCGGGTTGAAGGCGCAGCCGGACGGCACGGCGGTCAGGCTCGGCGGCAGACCGGAGATCGCGTACAGCTCCTGGCCCTTGAGGTCCAGGCGCGGTATGGACTCCAGCAGGCCCTTGGCGTACGGGTGCGCCGGCCGCTTGTACAGCTCGTGCACCGGGGCGTTCTCCACGATCCGGCCCGCGTACATCACCGCGATCTTGTCGGCGACGTCCGCGACGACCCCCAGGTCGTGGGTGATGAGGATCAGCCCCATGTTGTGCTCGCGCTGGAGCTCGGCCAGCAGGTCCATGACCTGCGCCTGGACGGTGACGTCCAGAGCGGTGGTCGGCTCGTCCGCGATGATCACATCGGGTTCGAGGGCCAGCGCCATCGCGATCATGATGCGCTGGCGCATACCGCCGGAGAACTGGTGCGGGTAGTCGTTCACCCGCTCCTTGGCGGCCGGGATCCGCACCCGGTCCATCAGCTCGATGGCCTTGGCCTTGGCCTCCTTGCGCGAGGCGCCCCGGTGCACCCGGAACATCTCGCCCAGCTGGAAGCCCACCGACAGCACCGGGTTCAGGGACGACAGGGCGTCCTGGAAGATCATGGCGATCTGGTTGCCGCGGATCTTCCGGCGCTGGGCCTCGGACATCTTGAGCATGTCCTGGCCCCGGAACAGGATCTCCCCGCCGGTGACCTTGCCGGGCGGCATGTCGAGGATGCCCATGATGGTCTGGGCGGTCACCGACTTGCCGGAGCCGGACTCACCGAGCACGGCCAGCGTCTCGCCGGCGTCCACGGTGTAGCTCACGCCGTTCACTGCGTGGGCCGCGCCCTCCCGGGTGTGGAACTCCACATGGAGGTCACGGACCTCCAGCAGCGGTACGCCGGGGGCGTCCGCCGGGGTGATTTCGACCGGTTCGATCGACACGCGCGTCAACTCCCTCAGCGCAGCTTGGGATCGAGGGCATCGCGCACGGCGTCACCCAACATCAGGAAGGACAGGATGGTCACGCTCAGCGCGATCGAGGGGAAGATCAGGATGTGCTCGGCCACCCGGATCTGGTCCCGGGCGGAGTTGATGTCCCCGCCCCAGGAGATCGCCGGGTCGGACAGACCGATGCCCAGGTACGAGAGCGTGGCCTCGGCGGTGATGTACCCGCCCAGCGCCACCATGGCCACCACGATCACCGGGGCCGCGGCGTTCGGCAGGATGTGCCGCAGCAGGATCCGGCCGGTACCGGCGCCCAGCGAACGGGCGGCCTGCACGTAGTCGGCCTGCTTGATGGTGATCACCGAACCGCGCATCACCCGGGCCACGGTGGTCCAGCCCAGGAAGGCCAGGGCCAGGATCACCACCCACTCGGTGCGGGCGTTGAAGGAGACCAGCACGACCATGGCGCCCAGCATGAAGGGGATGCCCATGAAGGTGTCGGTGACCCGGGAGAGCACCGCGTCGATCCAGCCGCCGAAGTAGCCGGCCAGCATGCCGATGAGCCCGCCGGCCACCAGCACCAGCGCGGTCACCGAGATACCGATGATCACCGAGGCCCGCGTGCCGTACACCACGCGGGCGTAGATGCTGCGGCCCTGCTGGTCGTAACCGAACCAGTCGGGCTGGAAGAAGTGGGTCAGTTCCGGCTTCTGCAGGTAGTGCTGGGTCAGGTCGCCCAGCCGCGGGGTCTCGGAGGTGAACACCGAGGGGAACGCCGCGACGAACAGCAGGAACAGGATGATGATCGCCGGGATCACGAACTTGGGCTTGCGCCGCAGATCGCGCCAGGCGTCCGACCACAGGCTGCTCGGCCTGCCCGGCGGCGGGCCGGCCTCGGCGACCAGCACCCCGTCGGGGGTCTTGACCGTCTCGCCGCCCTTGGTGGTCGCCGTGGTGTCAGGAGCCTCAGGCATAGCGAATCCTCGGGTCCAGGACCGCGTAGAGCAGGTCGACGAGCAGGGAGACAACGAGATAGACGACGATCATGAAGGTCACGATGCCGACGACCGTGGAGCCCTCGCGGGTGTTGAGCGCCCGGAAGACCGCCCGGCCGATGCCGTTCACGTTGAAGATGCCCTCGGTGACGATCGCACCGGTCATCAGGTTGCCGAGGTCCACGCCCAGGAAGGTGACCACCGGGATCATGGAGTTGCGCATCAGATGGACGCCGACCGCGCGGCGCTGGGTGAGGCCCTTGGCCCGGGCGGTGCGCATGTAGTCGGAGCGCCGGTTCTCGGCGACCGAGGTCCGCGTCAGCCGCGCGACATAGGCGAGGGAGAGCGCGGCGAGCACCATCGCGGGCAGCAGCAGTTCGCCCCAGTTCTCCGAGTCCTGCACGGAGGGGGTGATCCAGCCGAGCTTCACACCGAAGTAGGTCTGCACCAGGTAACCGAGCACGAAGCTGGGGACCGAGATCAGCAGCAGGGTGACGAAGAGGATGCCGCTGTCGGTCTTCTTGCCGGCCCGCAGACCGGCGATCAGGCCCATGGCGATGCCGACGACGGCCGTGAAGACGAACGCCATCAGGGTGAGTCTGAGGGTGGCGGGGAGCGCGTCACCGATCACATCCATGACCGGGCGTCTGCTGGCGATCTGGACGCCGAAATCACCCTGGAAGACCCCGATGAGGTAGTTCCAGTACTGCTGCATGATCGGCAGGTCCAGGCCCAGTTCCTTCTTCATCTGGGCCATCTGAGCCGGGTCGGGGGCACGCTCGCCCCACAGTGCGGCTATCGGGTCACCCGGCAGGGCGTACATCATCATGAAGATGATGAAGGTCGCCCCCACGAACACCGGGATCATCTGGAGCAGTCGCCGCGCGACGTAGCGCCCCATCGTTCCTCCATGTCAGTCGGCAGGGCCCGGGGGGGCGGCCGGGGGCGGGACGGCCCCCCCCCCCCCCAAGCCCCCCCCGGGGAAAAATTATGGGTATTAAAAAAAAAAAAAGGCCCCCATAAATGTGGTTTTGATAATAGGGGT
>NZ_JBHWJL010000387.1:0-4215 GCF_042731495.1 Streptomyces sp. NPDC059853 | reverse complement strand
GCGCGCTGCTCGGCGACCGGGTGCGGATGTCGGAGCACGCCTCCGACCCGGGCGTCTACATCCGCTCCATGGCCACCCGGGGCCGCCTCGGGGGGCTCGCCGTGGCGGCCCCGCAGGCCGTCCGGGTGCTGGACGCGGCCGGCTGCGAGGTGATCCTGGTGGAGACGGTGGGCGTCGGGCAGTCGGAGGTGGAGATCGCCTCCCAGGCCGACACCACCGTGGTGCTGCTCGCCCCCGGCATGGGCGACGGCATCCAGGCCGCCAAGGCCGGGATCCTGGAGATCGGCGATGTCTTCGTCGTCAACAAGGCCGACCGGGACGGCGCCGACGCCACCGTCCGCGAGCTGAACCACATGCTGGGCCTGGGCGCGCCGCGCGGCCCCGGCGACTGGCGCCCCACCGTCACCAAGACCGTCGCGGCGCACGGCGAGGGCGTGGACGAGGTGGTGGCCGCGCTGGACAAGCACCGGGCGTGGATGGAGGAGCACGGCGAACTCACCGCCCGCCGCACCCGCCGCGCCGCCCGGGAGATCGAGTCCATCGCGGTGACGGCGCTGCGCGCCCGCATCGCCGACATCGGCGGCGACCACCGGCTGGGCGCCCTGTCCGCCCGCATCGTCGCCGGGGACCTCGACCCGTACGCGGCGGCCGACGCGCTGCTGGCGGAGGTGACCGGCCGGTGACGGCAGACCCCACCGCCCCCGGGGAGGCCGGTCCCCCGGCCGGACCGGCCACCCTCCCCGAGCCCGCCTTCCCGGCCGAGGAGTACGCGCAGCGGCTGTTCACCGCGCGCGCCGCCATGGAGCGGCGCGGGTTCGACGCCCTGCTCGTCACGGCGCCCGAGGACATCCACTACCTGTGCGGCCTCGACCACCAGGGCCACTTCGCGCTCACCGCGCTGCTGGTGCCGCTGTACGGCAGGCCGGTGCTGATCGAACGCGCCATGGAGACGCCCACCGCCCTCGCCCAGATCCACGGCGTGGCGCACCACGGCTACGACGACGCCACCGACCCGGCCGAGGCCCTGCTGGAGGCGCTCACCCCGCTCCTGCCGGACGCTCCCGTCGTCGGCTACCAGGCGGCCTCCCTCAGCCTGCCGCCCACCGCCTGGGACCGGCTGCGGACGGCGGCGGGCATCCGCTGGACCGACTGCCAGGACCTGCTCGGCGGCCAGCGCGCCGTCCACACCCCGCGCGAGATCGCCCGCATCCGCGAGGCCGCCCGGCTCTCCGACACCGCCATGGCCGCCGGTCTCGCCGCCGCCCGTGCCGGAGCGGGCGAGCACGAGATCGCCGCCGCCGTCTACGCGGCCATGCTGACCGCGGGCGGCGACCTCCCCGCCTTCGCCCCGCTGGTGCGCGACACCGGCCGCCTCGACCGCGAACACCTCACCTGGTCGCGGCGGCGCCTCGGACCCGGCGACGGCGTCTTCCTCGAACTCTCCGCCGCCCGGGGCCGCTACCACGCCCCGCTCGCCCGGCTGCGCCCCGGCCCGGGAGCCGGCCGGGCCGCGGAGACCGCGCGCGCCGCCATGGACGCGCTGTGCGCGGCGCTGCGCCCGGGCGCCACCGCCGAAGAGGTCTTCCACACCTGGCGCGCGGTCATCGAGACGGCCACCGGCGAGCCGTACGCGCGCCACCACTGCGGCTACCTGGTGGGCATCGGCTTCCCGCCCGGCTGGATGGGCGGCACCCGCACGCTGCGGCCCGGCAACACCATGGAGCTGCGCGCGGGCATGACCTTCCACATCCAGTCCTGGCTGCTGGACACACCGCTGGGCACATACGCCTTCTCGGACACGGCCCTGGTCACCGAGGACGCCTGCGAGGTCCTCACCCGGACCCCGCACCCGGAGTGAGCCGCGTTGGCCCGCGCCCCGCGTCGGCGGCCCGCGCGCGGGGGTGACCCGGTGCCGGGCACCCGGGCCGGGAGCGGCGGGGCCGGCCCCGCCCCGTCCGCCGGTCGGCCGGGCGGCACACTTCCTCGCATGGTGAGTCTGCGCATCATGACGCCGGACGACTGGCCCTTGTGGCAGGAGATCCGGGTTGCCGCCCTGACCGACGCGCCGCACGCGTTCAGAGCCCGCCTCGCCGACTGGCCCAGGGGTGGCCGGGAGGAGTGGCGTGCCCGGCTGGCCATCCCCGGGTCCCGCAACCTCGTCGCGCTGCGGGAGGGCCGGCCGGTCGGCATGGTCAGAGGCGTCCCCGGGGACGGCGGGACGAGCGAACTCAGGTCGCTGTGGGTCAGCCCCGAAGCGCGGGGCGGTGGCGTCGGGGACCGGTTGGTCGAAGCCGTCACCGCGTGGGCCCTGCGATCGGGTTCCACCGTACTGAGACTCGCGGTGATCCCGGGAAACGAGTCCGCCGCCGCCCTCTACCGACGCCATGGGTTCGTCGCCACCGGAGAACACGGGGACGTGTTGCCCGACGGGGTGACCCGGGAGCAGGTGATGGTGAGGAGACTGCGCTGACCCGCGGGGCCGTACCGCCCGCGCGGTGCTACCGCGGGGCCGGGCCCGGCAGCCGGCCGGTGCGGGCGAAGGGTCCGTTGTCCGCGAAGACGAGCCGGGCGAAGTTCTCGGCGATGCGGCGGTGTCCTTCGGGGCCGGGGTGGATCCCGTCCGGCAGGGGGAAAGCGGCGTGGTCCCTCTCGCCGAAGAGGTCGAGTCCGTCGAGGTAGTGGAGGTGGGGGTCCTCGGCGGACCGCTCATCGACGATGCCGGCCAGGACGTCGCGGATGACCGTGAGCGTCAGCCGTCCGGCGGCGGTCTCGGCCGGATCGCCGGTGGCCTTGAACGTCAGGGTTCCATCGGAGAGGTCCGGCATGAGCGGGCCGGGGGTGTTCTCGTGGGTGGGGCACAGGATGGGGGAGATCAGGAGCAGGGGGGTCGTGGGGTGGCCCTCGCGGAGGGTGTCGAGGAAGCCGTGGACCGCGGGGACGAAGGCGCGCAGGCGCATGGCGTCGCTGTTGACGACGTTGATGCCGAGCTTGAGGCTGATCAGGTCCGCGGGGGTGTCGCGCATCGCGCGGGCGGTGAACGGGTCGACCTGGGCGCTGCCGCCGAATCCGAGGTTGATCAGCTCCACCTCGCCCGCGGAGGCGGCCAGGGCGGGCCAGATGGTGCTGGGGGAGGCGGCGTTGGATCCGTGGCTGATGGAACTGCCGTGGTGCAGCCACCGCCGGCGCCCCCGGTCCGGGGCGGGCTCGACGGGGGCGTCGGTGCGCAGGGCGATGACCTCGGTGATCTCCGCGTGCGGGAGCCAGATCTCGATGTCCTTCTCCCCGGTGGGGAGGCCGGTGAAGCGGGCGGTGCCGGCGGGGCCCGGGGTGAATTCCGCGGTCTGGGCCCGCAGGTCGGTGATGGTGCGCAGGTTCCCGCCCTCCACGGTGGCCTGCGCGGTGAGGCGGCCGTCGACGAGGAGGTCGTAGATGCCGTCCGGCGGGGGCGGGAAGTCCTGGTAGACGCGTTTGGTGGGCAGGGTGTCCAGGAAGACGGTGGTGGCGGCGGTGCGGAAGGCCAGCCGGACACCGGAGGGCTGGGCCTCGGCCACGGACAGCAGGTCGTCGGGGATCTGGCGGCGCGCCCGGGCGGGCAGCCGGTGGGGCAGCAGGCCGTGGGCGGTCTCCTCCACGTCGAGATGGCCGCGCAGGAGGCCGGCGGTGACGGGGGTGGTGATCAGGTTCTGGTCGATGCTCATTGCCTCAAAGCCTGGTGGTTCCGGGGGCGGCGGTCAGGGGCGGACCGGCGCCGCAACGTGGTCGAGGGGCGCCGGCCGCCTCCGGGAGGCACCGCCGGGAAGACGCTGTCCAGCGCGCGGACCGGGTGCGTACCCGCAGTCTGCCTATAGCGAGTATGCATCTACCTATAACCTATAGGCAAATATGGCACTCGCCAAGGTTCGGTGGCTCTGCCGAGGGGGTGCGGGTGTGACCCGGACGCGAGGCTCGGCGAGCGCCCGGGTGGGTGCCGGCGGCGGACGGGTTCTGTCCCTTGCGCTTGCCGGTGGGGGTGATCAGGTCGGGCTGGATCCGCTCGACGGACTCGCCGCGCGCGCGGCGCCCGGCGAGTGCGTCGAGCGGGGACCGGAGTTCCTGGGCGGGGGGCAAGCACCGGGCGCAGCCGATGCGGATGTCGGCGCTCGGGCGATCCGGGACCGGCGGCGGCCCGGCGGCCCGTTTCCCGTCTTGCCCCGGGAAAGGAACGTGGGTGAGAGC
>NZ_JBHWJL010000386.1:0-4215 GCF_042731495.1 Streptomyces sp. NPDC059853 | reverse complement strand
TGTCTTTCCTCGCTGGGGGTGGGGGCGGCCCCCCCCCGCGCCGCCCCCCCCACCCCGGCGCGTGTCCCGGGCGTCAGCCCCGGAACGCCTCAAGTCCGGTGAGCGCCTTGCCCAGCACCAGCTGGTGCATCTCACTGGTGCCCTCGTACGTGAGCACCGACTCCAGATTCCCGCAGTGCCGCAGCACCGGGTACTCCAGCGAGATCCCGTTGGCCCCCAGGATCGTCCGGGCGGCGCGGCAGATCTCCAGCGCTTCCCGGACATTGTTCAGCTTGCCGAAGCTCACCTGTTCCGGCCGCAGCCGCCCCGCGTCCATCCGGCGGCCCAGATGGTGCGCCAGCAACAGCCCCTTGTGCAGCTCCACCGCCATGTCCGCCAGCTTCGCCTGGGTCAGCTGGAAGCCGGCCACCGGACGCCCGAACTGCTCCCGCTCCCCCGCGTACGACAACGCTGTCTCGAAACAGTCCCTGGCCGCCCCCAGCGCACCCCAGACGATGCCGTACCGGGCATGCGCGAGCGTGGCCAGCGCCGCCCCGAGACCCCGCGCCTCCGGCAGCACCGCCTCGGCGGGCAGCCGCACCCCGTCCAGCACCAGCTCGCTGGTCACCGACGCCCGCAGCGACCACTTGTGCCGGATCTCCGTGGCGCTGAACCCGGGCCGGCCGGTGGGCACCACGAACCCCCGCACCCCCTCCTCCGTACGGGCCCACACCACCACCACGCCCGCCACCGAACCGTTGGTGATCCACATCTTGCGGCCCGTCAGCACCCAGTCACCGCCTTGGCGCTCGGCGCGAGTCCGCATCCCGGCCGGATCGGAGCCGTGGTCGGGCTCGGTCAGCGCGAACGCGCCGATCGTCTCACCGCGCGCCATCGACGGCAGCCAGCGCTCGCGCTGCTCCGGCGAGCCGAACCGGTGGATCGCGTACATCGCCAGCGATCCCTGCACCGACACCAGCGAGCGGATCCCGGAGTCCGCCGCCTCCAGCTCCAGACAGGTCAGCCCGTACTGCACGGCGGACGCCCCCGCGCAGCCGTAGCCCCGAAGCGTCATGCCCAGCGCGCCCAGGGCACCCAGCTCCCGGGCCAGTTCGGGCACCGGGGCGCGCCCCTCCTCGTACCACCGCGCGATGTGCGGCCTGACCCGCTCGTTCGCCCAGGCGCGGGTGGTGCGCCGCACCGCCAGGTCCTCGGGACCGAGGAGGTCGTCGAGCCCGAGCGGGTCGGCCGGGTCGAAGGGCGGCAGGGTACCGGTGGGCATGGGGATGCCTCCTGGGGCCGGGAACGCGGGGCGGGGTGACGCTACGGCCGGGTGACCCCGGTGGGCAAGAGCGGCCGCTCCCGCGGCCCGTGCTGCGGGCCGACCGGGGCCGGGGCGCTCCCCGGTGCGGCGGTGGCCGGTTCGGCGACCGGCAGCCGGGGCAGCCGCAGCGCCGCCAGGGCGCCGAGCAGCAGCAGGACGGCGCTGGCGGCCAGCGTCAGATGCATCCCGTGGACGTACGCCTCCCGGGCGGTCTGCCGCAGCGCGAGGCCCGGACCGCCGCCGAGCTGGGCGGCCACCGAGTACGCCTCGCCCAGCGAGTGCGCGGCCGCGGCGGTGTGCTCCTCCCCCACGCCCTGGGTGCCGCGCACGGCGGGCCCGTACACGGCGTTCATGATGCTGCCCAGCAGGGCGATGCCGAGCCCGGCGCCGAGCTGGTACGCCGTCTCGCCGATCGCCGCGGCGCCACCGGCCCGGCCGGGCGGCGCGTCGGAGAGCATCGACTCGTAGGAGGCGAACAGCACCGTCTCCAGGCCGAAGCCGAGCAGCACGAACCCGGTGGCCATCAGCAGCGGCCGGTCCTGCGCGCCCAGCGGCATCAGGGTGAGGACCGCGCAGGCGGTCAGCAGGAAGCCGAGCGAGACCATCAGCCGCGGCCCCAGCCGCTGGAGGAGCCGGGCGCCCAGCAGCCCCGCGGTGATCGCGGCCAGGCTGAGCGGCAGCAGCCGCAGCCCGGTCTGCAGCGGGGTGAGGCCGAGCACCAGCTGGAGGTACTGGGCGGCGATCAGCGCGAGCCCGACCAGCGCCAGCACGGTCAGCACGATGCAGCCCACCGAGGTGCCGAAGGCGGGCCGGGCGAAGGCCCGCAGGTCGATCAGCGGGTGCGGCCGCGCGCGCTGGCGGCGGACGAAGACCGTCAGCAGCACCGCGCCGGTCAGCGCGGCCAGCAGGGTGAGCGGGCTGTACAGCTCGCCGCCGCCCGCCCGCTTGAGCGCCATGATCAGCGTGAACAGGCCGCCGGCCGCCAGCAGCGCCCCGGTCACATCCCAGGGGCCCTCGCGGTCCCCGGTGGACTCCGGCAGCAGCCAGCGCGCCACCGGCAGGCACAGCAGCATCAGCGGGATGTTGACGAGGAAGACCGAGCCCCACCAGAAGTGCTCCAGCAGCGCGCCGCCCACCAGCGGGCCGATCGCCGCGCCCACCGCCGCGACCGCGCTCCAGATGCCGATCGCCAGCGCGCGCTCCCTGCGGTCGGGGAAGACGTGCCGCAGGATCGAGAGCGTGGCCGGCATGATCATCGCCCCGCCCACGCCGAGCAGCGCGCGGGCGACGATCAGCACCCCGGGGGTGGTGGCGCACGCGGCCAGCGCGGAGGCGAGGCCGAAGCAGGCGTATCCGAGCAGCAGCACCCGGCGGCGGCCGATCCGGTCCCCGAGGGTGCCGAAGAGGATCAGCAGGGAGGCGCACATCAGCGGGTAGACGTCCACGATCCACAGCAGCTCCACCGCGCCGGGCCGCAGGTCCTCGGTGACGGCGGGTACGGCGACGTGCAGCACGGTCGCGTCGATGGCGACCAGCAGCAGGCTGACGCACAGCACGACCAGAACCGACCAGCGGTTGCGGTCTCGGACGGGGAGCGGACTCGCCATGGGCGCGGGCACCTTGGGGACGGGCTGAGCGGGCGGACGAGCCACAGCGTACGTCAGGGGCGGGCCGGAGCCCCAGGGACTCCGGGCCGTGACCGGCGGGCCGTACGGCCCGTCCCGTGTCACCCGGAAAGCCCTGAAAGAAAAACAATCCGAATGGCCGTACCATCATCGCCAGATCGGCAAATCATGGGTTCCGGGAAATTGGTAAAGCCGGGTGAACAGCGGGAAAACTCCAGGCCAATCATCCCGGGAAAAGACTCCCGGCACATCACATCGGCATCACGAAAGCAGGCCGGAGTCGAAGCGCTCCTATCACCGGCTGTAATCTTGCTGAGGTGCGTACCGACCGATTCTTTGCCCGCCTCGAGCAGGAGCCGCAGCGACCGGCCGTCGCGGCTCCCGGCATGAGCCGTACCCGGGTCGCACTCCTGTGGGCGACGCTGGGCGCGTACGCGACGATCGTGGCGGCGGTGCTGAGCACGTCCTGGCTGGTCAGGTTCGACTGGCAGGTGATGCTGTTCCGGCCCTACAAGCAGTGGCCGGGCCTGCACGCCTTCCTCGACTACTTCGTGGTGCTCGGGCAGCGCGGCCCCACGGCGGTGCTGGTGGCGGCCTGGCTGGGGTGGCGCTCGTGGCGGCAGCGCACCCTGCGTCCGCTGCTGGTGATGGGCGTGGCGCTGCTGGCGCTGAATCTCTCGGTCGGCGCGGCGAAGCTGGGCATGGCCAGGGAAGGGCCGCACTACGCGAATGACATCGGCTCCAACGAGATGTGGTTGAACGGCGATATATTTCCCTCCGGCCACACCGCCAACGCCGTGGTGACCTGGGGGATTCTCGCCTATCTGGCCACCACGCCCCGGGCCCGCAGAACGCTGTCGATCATCGCCGCGGTCTTCGCGCTCGGTGTGGGCGCCACCACGGTCTATCTGGGGACCCACTGGGTGAGCGATGTGCTGCTCGGCTGGGCGGCCGGGCTGCTGATCCTGCTGGCGCTGCCCTGGTGCGAGCCGGTGATCGCCGAGGTGGAGCGCCGGCTGCTGGTGCTGCGGGACCGGCTGAGCGGGAGAGCCGGGCGGCCGTCGCACGTCGTGCTGCCGGCGCCGGAGGTCACCCCGGTCACGCTTCCGCCCGACCCCGCGGGGGCCCGGGCCACCACCGCGCTGCCGGCCCGGCTCGCGAAGGCGCACACACGGGCGCCCGCCGTCCGGCCGCTCCCGCCCGAGGGCAGGCCGGCGGGTGGGCGGCCGCCGGTGCGGCCCGTCGAGCCGCTGGGGGGCTCGTTCAGCCCTGCCAGCAGCGCACCAC
>NZ_JBHWJL010000385.1:2792-4215 GCF_042731495.1 Streptomyces sp. NPDC059853 | reverse complement strand
TTCACAGTGGACGCGAGCATCTGAGGACAAGCCCTCGGCCTATTAGTACCAGTCAACTCCACCCCTCACGAGGCTTCCATATCTGGCCTATCAACCCTGTCGTCTACAGGGAGCCTTACCCCATCAAGTGGGTGGGAGCCCTCATCTCGAAGCAGGCTTCCCGCTTAGATGCTTTCAGCGGTTATCCCTCCCGAACGTAGCCAACCAGCCATGCCCTTGGCAGAACAACTGGCACACCAGAGGTTCGTCCGTCCCGGTCCTCTCGTACTAGGGACAGCCCTTCTCAAGACTCCAACGCGCACAGCGGATAGGGACCGAACTGTCTCACGACGTTCTAAACCCAGCTCGCGTACCGCTTTAATGGGCGAACAGCCCAACCCTTGGGACCAACTCCAGCCCCAGGATGCGACGAGCCGACATCGAGGTGCCAAACCATCCCGTCGATACGGACTCTTGGGGAAGATCAGCCTGTTATCCCCGGGGTACCTTTTATCCGTTGAGCGACGGCGCTTCCACAAACCACCGCCGGATCACTAGTCCCTGCTTTCGCACCTGCTCGACCTGCCAGTCTCACAGTCAAGCTCCCTTGTGCACTTACACTCACCACCTGATGACCAACCAGGCTGAGGGAACCTTTGGGCGCCTCCGTTACTCTTTAGGAGGCAACCGCCCCAGTTAAACTACCCACCAGACACTGTCCCCGATCCGGATCACGGACCCAGGTTAGACATCCAGCACGATCAGAGTGGTATTTCAACAACGACTCCACCCGAACTAGCGTCCAGGCTTCACAGTCTCCCACCTATCCTACACAAACCGAACCGAACACCAATATCAAGCTATAGTAAAGGTCCCGGGGTCTTTCCGTCCTGCTGCGCGAAACGAGCATCTTTACTCGTAGTGCAATTTCACCGGGCCTATGGTTGAGACAGTCAAGAAGTCGTTACGCCATTCGTGCAGGTCGGAACTTACCCGACAAGGAATTTCGCTACCTTAGGATGGTTATAGTTACCACCGCCGTTTACTGGCGCTTAAGTTCTCAGCTTCGCCCTGTCGAAACAGAGCTAACCGGTCCCCTTAACGTTCCAGCACCGGGCAGGCGTCAGTCCGTATACATCGCCTTACAGCTTCGCACGGACCTGTGTTTTTAGTAAACAGTCGCTTCTCGCTGGTCTCTGCGGCCACCCCCAGCTCAAGGCGCAAAGCCCATCACCAGAAATGGCCCCCCTTCTCCCGAAGTTACGGGGGCATTTTGCCGAGTTCCTTAACCATAGTTCACCCGAACGCCTCGGTATACTCTACCTGACCACCTGAGTCGGTTTAGGGTACGGGCCATTGTGAAACTCGCTAGAGGCTTTTCTCGACAGCATAGGATCATCCACTTCACCACAATCGGCTCGGCATCAGGTCTCACCCTGTATGT
>NZ_JBHWJL010000385.1:1362-2701 GCF_042731495.1 Streptomyces sp. NPDC059853 | reverse complement strand
TACTTGTTGCAGTGACACGACTTCGGCGGTGTACTTGAGCCCCGCTACATTGTCGGCGCAGAATCACTCGACCAGTGAGCTATTACGCACTCTTTCAAGGATGGCTGCTTCTAAGCCAACCTCCTGGTTGTCTCTGCGACTCCACATCCTTTCCCACTTAGCACACGCTTAGGGGCCTTAGTCGATGCTCTGGGCTGTTTCCCTCTCGACCATGGAGCTTATCCCCCACAGTCTCACTGCCGCGCTCTCACTTACCGGCATTCGGAGTTTGGCTAAGGTCAGTAACCCGGTAAGGCCCATCACCTATCCAGTGCTCTACCTCCGGCAAGAAACACACGACGCTGCACCTAAATGCATTTCGGGGAGAACCAGCTATCACGGAGTTTGATTGGCCTTTCACCCCTAACCACAGGTCATCCCCCAGATTTTCAACTCTGGTGGGTTCGGGCCTCCACGAGGTCTTACCCTCGCTTCACCCTGCCCATGGCTAGATCACTCCGCTTCGGGTCTAGGGCATGCTACTGAGTCGCCCTGTTCGGACTCGCTTTCGCTACGGCTTCCCCACACGGGTTAACCTCGCAACACACCGCAAACTCGCAGGCTCATTCTTCAAAAGGCACGCAGTCACGGCCACAAGGAACAAGTCCTCATGACGACGCTCCCACGGCTTGTAGGCACACGGTTTCAGGAACTATTTCACTCCGCTCCCGCGGTACTTTTCACCATTCCCTCACGGTACTATCCACTATCGGTCACCAGGGAATATTTAGGCTTAACGGGTGGTCCCGCCAGATTCACACAGGATTTCTCGGGCCCCATGCTACTTGGGAAATCCTCCAGCAAGTCACAGACATTTCAGCTACGGGGGTCTTACCCTCTACGCCGGGCCTTTCGCATGCCCTTCGCCTATACCTGCGATTTCTTACTTGCCGACCGTCCGGCAGAACGATCAAAAAAGACTCCCACAACCCCGCATGCGCAACCCCTGCCGGGTATCACACACATACGGTTTAGCCTCCTCCGGTTTCGCTCACCACTACTCCCGGAATCACGGTTGTTTTCTCTTCCTGCGGGTACTGAGATGTTTCACTTCCCCGCGTTCCCTCCACACCGCCTATACATTCAGCGATGGGTGACAGCCCATAACGACTGCCGGGTTTCCCCATTCGGAAACCCCCGGATCACAGCTAGGTTGACAACTCCCCGGGGACTATCGCGGCCTCCCACGTCCTTCATCGGTTCCTGGTACCAAGGCATCCACCGTGCGCCCTTAAAAACTTGGCCACAGATGCTCGCGTCCACTGTGCAATTCTCAAACAACAACCGAAGGAATGGCCTC
>NZ_JBHWJL010000384.1:0-4219 GCF_042731495.1 Streptomyces sp. NPDC059853 | reverse complement strand
GGCCTGAACGGGACGGCTACCGCTCCGCACGCTACTTCTTGTACGCGATGCCCCCCTGCATCAGCCGCTGGGCGACGCTCAGCGGCTCGGTGACCGGCTCGTCGGGCCGCCACTGCGGCAGCGCCACGACCCCGGGCTCCTGGAGCTCGAAGCCCTCGAAGTAGTCCTCGATCTCCGCCAGGGTGCGGAACCGGCCGGTGCCCAGGAACTCCAGCATCGTCTCCTCCACCGCCCGGGCCTCCGGGCCGGTGTCGGCGAAGCAGGTGATCGCCAGGTAACTGCCGGACGGCACCGCCGCCATGTACGACTGCACGATGCCCTTCGGGTCCTCGTCGTCGTGCAGGTGGTGCAGGATGCCGATCAGCAGCACCCCGACGGGCTGCGAGAAGTCGATCAGCCGCTGCACGTCCGGGTGGTTCAGCACCCCCTGCGGATCGCGCAGGTCCGCCGTCACCACGGCCGTCTGGTCATCGACCTGGAGCAGCGCCTGGCCGTGCGCCAGCACGATCGGATCGTTGTCGACATAGACGACCCGCGCGCCGGGAGCGTACCGCTGTGCCACCTGGTGCGTGTTCTCCAGGGTCGGCAGCCCGGCACCCAGATCGATGAACTGCCGGATCCCGGCCTCGGCGGCCAGATGGCGCACGATCCGGCCCAGGATCTGCCGGTTGTACTGGCCGACGTCGCCGATGTGCGGCATGGTGACGCGCACCTGGTCGGCGACGACGCGGTCCACGTCGTAATGGTCCTTGCCACCGAGAACGGCGTCATACACCCGTGCGATGCTCGGCTTGCTGGTATCGATGAACGTGGGCTGGCCCTTCCCGGGGGCGGTGTTCTCGTGCGACATCGCGGTTCTCCATCCCTCAGCACGTGCGGGTCAGACTAACCGCGCCCCACCCGCCCCGTGAAAGGGCCCCGTCCCAACCCGACACACTGTCAAGCGGCCCAAAACAGCGGGGAGTTACCCATCCTCGGGCAGAACCTGCGGGAAGAGGGTACGGAACGCCTCCGTCGAGTCGTTCAGCCCGCGGGCGAACGGGAAGTCGAAGTGCCAGATCAGGTACAGCAGGAACACGATCAGCGCGCTGAACAGACCGGCCAGCAGCAACTCCCGTCCGGTACGCCGGATCTGGAGCGCGAACAGCATGCCCACCACCACCGCCCCGCCGGTGATCAGCCCCAGCCACACCACGGCAGGAAGGGTGGACTCGGCGCTCAGCCCCCGGCTCGCCCGCGCCTCGGCGGCACTCGCCAGCTGCTGGTGCATGCCCTCGTACGCGTACCCCTGCGGGGCGTTGGCGGGCTGAAGGCCGGACACGGTCTGCCGCAGCTGTGCGAACAGCTCGTCGCCGTCCTCACTGAGGCCCCCGTTGTCGATCATGTACGACCACTCCTCCTCCACGGTGTAGCCGACGTACCGCTCCACGGCACCGTGTACCTCCGCCTCGGTGTCCTGCGGGAACACCTGGGCCCGCTCGCCGAGTTCGTGCAGCGCCTGGGCCTCCTGGCGCACCCACTCCTCGGCGGCGCCGCGCTCCTCCCAGACCCCGGCGATGGCCAGGCCCAGCACGATGGCGTACACCACGCCGACCATCATCGTCATGTACTCGATGACGTCCGGCGTCTCGGTGGTGTCCTCGCTCTCCGCGGGGCGTGAGGCGGCGCGCCGGTGCCGCAGCTGGACGGCGACGAAGATGACCGCGCAGGTGGCGGCGATGGTGAGCAGCAGAACGAGCCAGTCGGACAAGCGGTTCTCCTAGGAGGTGCTGCGCGGTCCCGGACGGGTCCGCGGGCGCAGGATGGCGGCGGCCAGCACGGCGGGAGCCAGGATCAGCAGGGTGCGGGTGGTCATCGGCATGCTGTGATCGGGGCGGTCGGCGCCGGTGGCGGGTGGCGGGCCGGCGACGAACCGCACCGGTTCGGGTTCGGGTTCGGGCTCCGCCGGGGGTTCGGGGGTGGGCTCCGGCTCCGGTTCGGGTTCCGGCGGTGGCTCCGGGGCCGGTTCCGGTTCCGGCGGCGCGGGGGGAGCCTCGGGTACGGGCTCGGGCTCGGGCTCGGGCTCCGGGGCCGGTGCGGGCGGAGGCGGCTCCGGGGGAGCGGGTGGTGCCGGGGGCTCCGGCGGCTCGGGCGCGGGCGGCACCGGCGGTTCCGGCTGCGGGGGCGGCTCAGGCGGCCGGCAGGTGCCGTGCTCGATCACCACCGCCGGGGTGCCGTCCGGGCCGCTGACCGACACCGAGGAGCACCCGCCGCCGTGCCGGATCACCACCCCGCCGCCGGGTCCTTCCGTTCCGATGATCACGGTCGCCTCGGAGTCCGCGCCCGCACCGGGGCCCGGAGCCTCGCCGCCGACACCGCCGGCCGCCGCCCCGGAGGCGGCGGCCAGCACCAGAAACGCACACCCGGCGCCGACGGCGGCACGTCGCGCTCGTTGCCCAGTGGTCACGGGGGCGATTGTGCGCGGGGGGTGCGGAGAGCCGCACGACGGAGACGGTGTTTTCGCCTGATGTGATGAAAAACCATTCAGTGGCGCATGAACAACTCATCTGTGTGCATGGGGTGTTGACCGGCCACCATGGCGGCGGCACCGGCGCGCACGCTCCCCGCGGGCGCCGCGCGGCCGGGCCCCGGGCCCGTCGGCCGCGCACCGGGCCCGCCCCCCCCGCCCGGCGGTGATCGGCGCGCCGGGCACCGGGGGCGTGGCCCGGCCCCGGCCGCTCCGGCCGGGCACCACCTCCGGTCGCCCACCCCGCCCGTCCCGCCCGCCCGGTCACAGCATGGCGCCGCCTCCCGGCGCCGTCAGCAGCCGGGCCGGGGTGTCCAGCGCCCCGCGCACCGCGCTGCGCGCCGCGCCCAGCAGGGGACCGGCCGGGCCGATCAGCGAGCCGGTCACCGGGGTCGCGGTGGTCCGGCCGCCCGCCGTCAGCATGGTGCGGCGGGCCAGCTCCCGGCGGACCGGTGGCAGCAGCCACGGCGAGAGTTCGGCCAGCGAACCACCGATCACCACCCGCTGCGGATCGAGCAGGTTCACCGCGCCCGACAGCGCGATACCCAGCGCGGAACCCGCCTGCCGCACCGCCCGCAGCGCCGCCGGGTCGCCTGCGGTGCAGCGTTCGGCCAGCTCACCGGTACGCCCGCCCGGCTCCGCGCCCGGGGCGAGGCCCGCCGCGCGCACCAGCGCCGCCTCCCCGGCGTAGGTCTCCAGACAGCCGCGCGCCCCGCACGAGCACGGCGGACCGCCGGGCCGCACCGGGACATGGCCCAGCTCACCGGCGAAGCCGTGCGCGCCGCGCAGCACGGCACCGTCCACCACGATCGCCGCACCGATGCCGATCCGGGCCGACACATGCACGAAACTGCCGGTGCCCGCCGCGCCGCGCTCCTCCCACAACTCGGCGAGCGCACCGAAGTTGGCCTCGTTGTCGACGGTGAGCGGGCCCTGGCCGGACGGCAGCAGGGGCGCCAGATCCACCTCGCGCCAGCCGAGGTTGGGCGCCCGGGTGACGGTGGCGGTGCCCCGGGCCACCAGCCCCGGCACGGCCACCGCGAGCCCGGCCGGCCACAGCCGGTGGGTGGCGGCCTCGGCGGCCAGCCGGTCGAGCAGCGCGGTCAGCTCGGCCAGCACGGCACCGGGTTCATGGGCGCCGGGCCCCATGCGGTGATCGATCCGGGCCCGTACGGCGCCGCGCAGGTCCATCGCGCAGACCGTCAGATGGTCGACGCCGATCTCGGCGCCGAAGCCGCACGGCCCCTGATCGGCGAGCACCAGCTGACTGCCCGGCCGCCCCACCGAACCCGACCGCCCGGGGCCGCGCTCGCTCAGCAGCCCGCCGCGCAGCAGTTCGTCCACGAGCGTGGAGACGGCGGCCCGGGTCAGCCCGATCCGCCCGGCCACCTCGGCGCGCGACAGCGCCCCTTCGTCGGCGAGCGCGTGCAGCACCCGGGAGAGATTGTGCTGGCGCACCTGGGCCTGCGACTGCGGGGATCTGGGGGGCAACGGAACTCCCGGGAGCGAGGGGACGACGGGACGGAGGTGCGGGGGAGGGGCCGTGTCCGGGCGCTGCCCCGGCGGCCATGACACACCGGGGCGACCGGCGCACACCGCAACGCGGCCACGCGCGGCCCGCGACACCCGGCCGGGCGGTACACCGTCGGGCCGCGGTGGCCGCCCGGGGCGCGCGGCCCGGATATCCGTCCCCCCGGCCGTGCCGTGCCGTGC
>NZ_JBHWJL010000383.1:0-4229 GCF_042731495.1 Streptomyces sp. NPDC059853 | reverse complement strand
GATTCCCCCGCCCCGCGCCGCGGGCCGGCCAGCCCGGGGCGGGCCGGGGGCCGCCGCGCCGGCCCCGGGGCGGCGCGCCCGGCCGGCGGCCGGGAGTGCCCGCCCGTCGCCGCCCGGGGCACCGGGAACCGCGCCGGTGCCGGGCCGTGCGGCACCGGTGAGCGGGCGTGCCGCCGACGGGCACGCCGGTCCTGCGGCCCGGACAGCGCCCGGTGACGCGGGCGCGCCCGGCACGGCCGCACCACCCGCCGACCGGGGGTGGACGCTGCCGGAACCGCCGGACGGCCGGGGACGGTCACTGCCGGAACGGTCCAACCGCCAGGCACGCTTGCGGCTGGAGCCGCCCGCCTGCCGGGCGCCGTCGCTGCCGGAACCGTCCGCCGGCGGGGGTGCCGGGGCCGGGGGGTGGGGAGTGCTCCGCACGGTCTGGTCTCCTTCGGGCGGCGGTCAGGCGATCTCGTAGCGGAAGTCGGCGGGTGCGGGGCGTTCGTGGCCGAGGAGCATGATCAGCAGCGGCGCCTCGTCCGTGCCCTCCAGGTCGAGTTCCTCGCGGTAGGAGAGGTTGTCGAAGCCGAGCGCGACGCCGCACCCGATGCCGAGGGCCGCCGCGGCCGTGTAGGTGGCCTGGGCGATGGCGCCCACCGTGGCGTTCACCAGCCGGTAGCCCCGGTCGCCGACCGCTTCCAGGACGGCGTGGGTGCGTACGGTCGGCACCAGGACGACGCCCGCCTGTTCGAGGTTGTAGTTGGACAGGAAGTAGTTCTGCTGGAGGAAGGGGCCGGGCGCCCCGGCGCTCACCAGCCGCAGCGCGCGCCGCCCGGGGTCGTAGGCGTACGCCCCGGGCTCGACGCCGTCGACGTGGTTGACGAAGGCGTACAGCGTGGCGAGGTGCGCGCCGCCACCGGCCGTGCCGCTGTCGCCGCCGAGTTCGGCGCCCGCGTGGGCGGCGGCCAGCGCCGCCGTCAGCTGGGCGGCGCTCAGCCCGCGGTGCGCCGCGAACCGGCCGAAGCTGCTGCGCCGCGACCGCAGGGCGCGCCGTACGGTCATGGTCAGCGGTGCGGCGTCCGGCAGTTCCCGGGCGGCGCCCTGGCGCCGGGCGGGCGGATGGGCGGCGGCCGGGGCCAGCGCGCCGGGGGCCGGGCGGTCGGCGGCACCGGCGGCGGTGGCCCGCTGCATCGCGCTCAGGGCCTCGAAGGTGAGGACGCGGCGGGAGCGTTCGGCGTCGGTCCGGCGCACCGCGACCGGCGCGGGCGGCGCGGGCGGCGCAACCGGTGCTCGGCCCGGACGCCCCGCCGTCGCGGGCGGCTCCCCCGCCCAGGTCAGCGGCACCACGGCGAAGACGCCCTCCGCCTCCGGCTCCACGCCCAGCAGCCGTTGCAGCCGGGCCTCGTCGAACCACAGCGCGGGCTCGATCTCCAGGCCGCGCGCCCGGGCCCACAGCCGCCAGGTGCCCAGCAGCGCGCCCAGGTCCATGCTCACGGCGTGGAAGGAGAAGCTGTTGTACTTGAACGCGTTCTGCCAGTACTTGATACCGAGCACGAGGTACTGGTCGGTGTCCGCGCTGCCCGGGGCGTCCGGGCCCAGCGCCGCCCGGATCTCGCCGGTCACGTCGCCGGTGAGCAGCCGCCGCATGCCGTGGTGGCGCGCGGAGTAGTAGTGCAGCCCTGGCAGGCCCGGGCCGCCGGGGCCGGACGCCCAGTAGACGGCCACCGGGTAGAGGCCGCCGCCGGAGGCGGTGCCGCGCGACCAGTTCGCCAGCGGGTAGTGCGGCAGCGCGTTCAGGTCGGTGTTGGCCTGGACGCCGAGCCGGCGGCCGGTCAGCCCGTACGAGTCGCGCAGCAGCCCGGAGAGCGCGGCGAGGTCGAACCGGCCCGGGGCCGGGTCAGCGGCCGTACCGCCGCCGAACAGGCCGCGGGCGACGGTCGCCCCCTCGGGCACACCGCCGTCGTCGGCGGGCAGCGGCACCGTCGCGGCGCCCGGGTAGTGCTTGGTCTTGCGCGGCCCGTCGCTCCAGTCGGGCACGAAGTTCACCGGCTCCATCGGGACCCGGCCGCGCGCCATGATCGCGTCCGCGTAGGTCTGGGCGTACCCCATGGGTGGGCTCCGATCAGGGGAAGGGGTGGGGGGCGGGGTTGAACTCGGCCGGGGTGAGGTCGGTGGTGCGCAGCCCCGCCTCGCGCAGCGCGGTGCGCAGCCGGGGCATGCCGAGCGCCCGCTGTCTGGCCCAGCCGAAGTCGATGGGCAGCAGTCCGGGGACCAGTACCGAGACGGTGGTCAGTCCGAGGTCGCGCTGTTCCGGCATGGTCTGGTCGACGACGATCACGTCGAAGCCGGCGGCGGTGACGGCGGCGGTGCAGGCGGCCAGGTCCTCGCGGAGGTCGCCGGTGACGGCCGGGACCGTGCCGTCCCCGTACCGTTCCGCCAGCGGGTGGCGGCGGCCGCGCGGGCCGTCCAGCAGGAAGGCGGCGTGCTCGCCCATCTCCGGGACGCCGTACACCAGTGGGTGGTCGTGCAGCGCCTGCACCAGGTCGAAGTCGGCGGCCATGGCGCGCAGCCGCGCCTCGTCGCGTTCGGTGCGGCCGGTGAGGTTGACGGCGTCGGTGGCGATCTCGCACAGCGCGGAGGCGAGCGCGGCCTCCGGGTCGAGGCCGGCGCCGGCGCCGAAGCACATCCGGCCCATGCCGCCGTCGGGGCGGACGGCGACGGCGGTGATCACCGGGACGGGGAAGCTGATCCGGGTGTCGAAGAACCGTGCCTCGTAGCCGTACATCGCCAGCCGGTCCACCATGTGCCGGGTGGCGGGGCGGGTGCTGGAGTGCGGGTCGAGTTCGGGGAGGGCGGCGCGGCCGTACCAGGCGAGCAGGAACGCGTCGCGCTCGATGACCTCCATGAGCCCGAAGTAGACGGCCTCCTCCAGGGAGCCGCCGGAGGCGCAGCCGTTGGAGGACTCCTGGACGAAACGGTTCTCCAGGCCGGGCGCGTGGTAGTACGTCAGGACCTCGGGCACCAGCAGCGGGCGGTCGTCGCGCAGCGAGTGGCCCCACACCCAGGGGACCACGCGCTCGGGGGTGAAGGGCGGGATGTGCGGGTGGGCGCGGTGGAACGCGTCCGAGTACAGCCCGCACCGCCGCGGGTCGAGGGCGGGCACGCCCCGGGCGCGCAACCCGTCGAGGCTGTCGCGGACGGCGGCGGTACGGGCCCGGGCGCGCATGCCGGCGTACCGTTCCAGGCCCTCCAGGATCCCGATGCGCACGCTGTGCCCGAAGGTGTCGGCGTGCCCGCCCCAGAAGGTTTCGCGCAGATAGCCGCCCGACCGCATGGAGAAGCAGCCGATGGTGGCGGACGTCGAGGTG
The DNA here is from genome assembly GCF_042731495.1 of Streptomyces sp. NPDC059853. NCBI lineage: Bacteria > Bacillati > Actinomycetota > Actinomycetes > Kitasatosporales > Streptomycetaceae > Streptomyces > Streptomyces sp. NPDC059853. The sequence goes on along the minus strand of NZ_JBHWJL010000383.1, from coordinate 876 downwards.
GAGGAGATGTCGTGCACGACACCGGGGCCCAGCGCGCCGCACACCGGGTTGGTGTAGGCGGCGGTGGGCAGGTCGTAGGAGCCGATGTCACGGACCCGGAAGGTGCCGGGCCGGTGCTCGGGCGCGGGCCGCAGGGTGAGCGTGGCGGCCTCGGCGGTGTCGGGCTCGGTACGTCCGCAGGCGGGGCACTCGGGGTCGGGCAGCAGCGGGTAGCGGCGGACGCCGAGGGTCTGGAGATCGATGAGGTGGACGGCGGCGTGCGGCCCGCCCGCCGCCTCGCGGGCGGCGATGAGCGCGGTGACGGCGTCGGCGGCGAACGGCGTGGCGTACGGGGAGCGTCCGGCCGCCCGGGTGCGCGGCGTCGCGCCGGGGGCGGCGGGTCCCGGGTCCAGTTCGAGCGCGTCGCGCAGGGCGACGGACCTGACGGACTGCCAGCGGCGCTCCAGGCAGCGGGCGCACGGGCGCGTCGTGGCGCCGTCGGGGGCGGGCAGCGGGCCGACGACGGCGTAGCGGCCGTACAGACGGACGGGGACGCGCCGCCCGTCGACGGGGCTGGTGTCGGTGAGGGCGTCGCGGAGGCCGAGCGGCGCCACATCGGTCCCGGGGCGGGCCCGGTCGATGAGGGCGGCCAGGTCAGCGGTGGGCACGGGCCACCTCCGGGATGCTGCGGCGCGGCGCGCGGCGACGGACCGGTGGCGCGGGGCGGTGGCGGGGGCGGGGGTCAGTGGTGGGCATCGGCGACGGCCTCCGTCAGCAGGATGCGGGCCGTGTGCAGACCGCCGGCCCGGAGGTCGGTGGGGGTGGTGTCGGCGTACAGGACGTCGCGGCCCGCCGCGCGCAGCCGCTCCAGCACGGTGTCCAGGGTGGTGTCGGGGG
>NZ_JBHWJL010000382.1:0-4245 GCF_042731495.1 Streptomyces sp. NPDC059853 | reverse complement strand
ACGGTGCCGGCCCCGGTGACGTCCGCCGGCAGGGCGGCCCACTGCGTACACAACCCGAGCGGCTCGGCGACTATCTGCGGGACCTCAAGGCCCTGTTCGCCGAGTTCGGCTACGACCATCCCTCGCTCTACGGCCACTTCGGGCAGGGCTGCGTGCACACCCGCATCCCGTTCGGGCTGAAGAACGCGCCGGGCGTCGCCGGCTTCCGGGACTTCCTGACCCGCGCCGCCGACCTCGTGCACTCCTACGGCGGCTCGCTGTCGGGGGAGCACGGCGATGGCCAGGCCCGCGGCGAACTGCTCGTCCGCATGTTCGGCGAGCGGCTGGTCGGCGCGTTCACCGAGTTCAAGGCGCTGTTCGACCCGCGCAACCGCATGAACCCCGGCAAGATCGTCTCGCCCGACCGCACGGTGGGCCCGCACCCGGTCGACGGCCAGCTGCGGCTCGGTCCCGACTGGCTGCCGCACGAGACACCGGAACAGCACTTCGACTACCCCGAGGACGCCCACAGCTTCCGCCGCTCGGTGATGCGCTGCGTCGGCATCGGCAACTGCCGCTCGCACGAAGGCGGCGTGATGTGCCCCTCGTACCGCGCCACCGGCGAGGAGGAACACTCCACCCGGGGCCGCGCCCGGCTGCTGTTCGAAATGCTCGGCGGCCACGCGGACTCGGCCGTCACCGACGGCTGGCGCTCCACCGCCGTGCGCGACGCCCTGGATCTGTGCCTGGCCTGCAAGGGATGCAAATCCGACTGTCCCACCGGAGTGGACATGGCCACCTACAAGGCCGAGTTCCTCTCCCACCACTACGCCGGACGGCCGCGCCCCGCCGCGCACTACGCGCTGGGCTGGCTGCCGCTGTGGGCCCGCGCCGCCCAGTTCTCCCCGCGCACCGTGAACGCCCTCCTGCACGCCCCGGGGCTGGCCGGGATCGGCAAACGGCTGGCCGGGGTCACCGCCGAACGCCCGGCGCCGCTGTTCGCGGAGGAATCCTTCCTCGCCTGGTGGCGGCGGCGGGGAACCCCCGAACCGGAGCCCGGCGACCCGCGCGCCGTCGTGCTGTGGCCGGACACCTTCAGCACCTACTTCCACCCGCACGTGCTCCAGGCCGCCGTGGCCGTCCTGGAGCACGCCGGGCTGCGGGTGGCCGTCCCCGGCCGGCCGGTGTGCTGCGGGCTGACCTGGATCTCCACCGGACAACTGGACCGCGCCCGCCGGGTGCTGCGCTCCACCGTCGACACCCTGCGGCCGTGGCTGGCCGTCGGCACCCCCATCGTCGGCCTGGAACCCTCCTGCACCGCCGTCTTCCGCGCCGACGCCCCCGAGATGTTCAGCCAGCACGAGGACATCCAGCGCCTGGCCCAGTCCACGGTCACCCTCTCCGAGGCGCTGCTGCACCACGCCCCCGACGGCTGGCGGCCACCGCCGCTGGAGCGCACCGCCCTGGTGCAGACCCACTGCCACCAGCACGCGATCCTCGGCCAGGACCCGGACCGGGAAGTCATGCGCCGGGCCGGCATCGACGCCGAGATCCCCGACTCCGGCTGCTGCGGTCTGGCCGGCAACTTCGGCTTCGAACGCGGTCACCACGAGGTGTCGATGGCCTGCGCGGAACGCGTCCTGCTCCCGGCCGTCCGGCGCGCACCCGCCGACGCGCTCATCCTGGCCGACGGCTTCAGCTGCCGCACCCAGATCGACCAGGCCGACACCGGACGCCGCGCGATGCATCTGGCCGAGGCCCTCGCCCTCGGTCTGCCCGGGGAGCCGCCCGCTCCGCGGGAGAAGCCGGAGCGCTCGGCCGCACCCCGCACCGAACGGCGCGGCGCGGACGCCCCCCTGGTGACGGCCGCGGCCCTCGCCGCGGCCGTCCTCGCCGCCCGGTGGCTGGGCCGCCGCCGGTAGGGCCCGGCCGTCTGCCGCCCGTGGTCGCGGGGGAGCGGTGGCATCGGAGGGACGGCGCGCGCCGCGGCCAACACGCGGGGCCCCTTCCTTGACCTGAACGCCCCGGAACTGGTCGAGTTGAGAAGAAAATTCTATAAAGCCATATTCGTCCCGCCTGAAGGAGTCCCGTGTCCCATTCCTCGCAGTCCGAGACCGACGCCGCCCACGGGATCCCCGGCCGTCCGTCCGTCGAAGCCCCCTCCCTCACCGAGCCCACCGAACCGCGCGGACCCGTCCCGCCCAAGCCCGACCAGAGCGGACCGGCCACGGTGACGCCCACCGGGCAGGAATCCGGCACGGCCGCGGAACGCGTCGCCCAGGGCGGCCCGTACCTCACCACCGCGCAGGGCAACCGGCTCTACGACACGAACCACTCGCTCAAGGCGGGCGCGCGCGGCCCGGTCCTCCTCCAGGACCACCATCTGCGGGAGAAGATCACCCACTTCGACCACGAGCGGATCCCGGAGCGCGTCGTGCACGCCCGGGGAGCGGCGGCCCACGGCTACTTCAAGGGCTACGGCACCGCGGGCAACATCACCAAGGCCGCGTTCCTGGCCAAGGACGTCACCACCCCGGTCTTCGTGCGCTTCTCCACCGTCCTCGGCTCCCGCGGCTCGGCCGACACGGTCCGCGACACCCGGGGCTTCGCGACCAAGTTCTACACCAGCGAAGGCACCTTCGACCTGGTCGGCAACAACATCCCGGTGTTCTTCATCCAGGACGCCATCAAGTTCCCCGACGTCATCCACGCCGGCAAGCCCCACCCCGACCGGGAGATCCCCCAGGCCCAGAGCGCGCACGACACCTTCTGGGACTTCGTCAGCCTGCACACCGAAGCCACCCACCACACCCTGTGGAACATGTCCGACCGGGGCATCCCCCGCTCCTACCGGATGATGGAGGGCTTCGGCATCCACACCTTCCGTCTCGTCAACGACCGCGACGAGACGACCCTGGTCAAGTTCCACTGGAAGCCCAAACTCGGCATCCACTCCCAGGTCTGGGAGGAGGCCCAGCTGGCCTGCGGCGTCGACCCCGACTTCCACCGCCGCGACCTGGCCGACGCCATCGAGGCCGGCGCCTACCCGCAGTGGGAACTGGGCGTACAGATCTTCCCCGACACCGAGGAGCAGATGTTCGAGGGGATCGACCTGCTCGACCCCACCAACATCGTCCCCGAGGAACTGGCCCCCGTGCACCCCATCGGGCTGCTCACGCTGAACGCCAACCCCTCCAACTACTTCGCCGAGACCGAACAGGTGGCGTTCCACCCCGGTCACCTGGTCCCGGGCATCGACATCACCGACGACCCGCTGCTGGCCGGCCGGCTCTTCTCCTACCTGGACACCCAGATCTCCCGGCTCGGCGGCCCCAACTTCGCCCAGCTGCCCATCAACCGCACCCACGCGCCGGTCAACGACATGCTGCGGGACGGCATGCACCAGACCGCGGTGCACCAGGGCGTCGCCCCCTACCGGCCCAACTCCCTGGACGGCGGCTGCCCGTTCCTCGCCGGGGCGGGCGAAGGAGCGTACATCGAGGTGCCCCGTGAGGTGGCGGCCGGCCGCAAGGTACGGCAGGCGCCCGAGACCTTCGCCGACCACTTCAGCCAGCCGCGCCGCTTCTGGCTCAGCATGAGCGCCGTGGAACGCGAACACATCATCGCCGCCTACACCTTCGAACTCGGCAAGTGCTACGAGCAGACCATCAAGGAACGCAACCTGCGCGTCCTGGCCCGCATCGACCCCGAGCTGTGCGAACGCGTCGCCGCCGGCCTCGGCCTCCCCGCCCCGCAGTCCCCCGGCGACCTGCCCGCCGTACCGGCCTCCCCGGCGCTCTCCCAGCTGGGCAAGACCTGGCCGCTGGACGGACGCGTGGTCGGCATCGTCACCGACGGCGCCGACCCCGCCGCCCTGGAAGGCGTACGGACGGTACGGCAGACGCTGCTGACGGCCGGTCTGGTACCGCTGATCATCGCGCCGTCCGGCGGCACCCTGGGCAGCGGCGAGGACGCCCTCACCGTGCAGCGCACCTTCGCGACGGCCCGGTCCGTCGAGTACGACGCCGTCCTGCTCGCCGGCGTCCCCGCACCGGGCGCCGACGCCTTCCCCGCCCGCGACGCCAAGGCCGACGACACCGCGCCACCAGCCGAGCATCCGGCGGCCGGAGACGATGCCGACCATGTTCAGCATGACCAGCAGGAGCGGCAGCTCGAAGGCCAGGCCGAAGATCAGCACCATGCGGATGGTGAAGTCGAGGACCTCGTCCAGCGACAGGATGTTCGCCGATCCCCCGGGCGTGAGAC
>NZ_JBHWJL010000381.1:0-4249 GCF_042731495.1 Streptomyces sp. NPDC059853 | reverse complement strand
GTGGCGTTCCACTTCACCTGGGTCCTGGACGCGCAGGCGGTGGTCCCGGTGGTGGCCGAACTGGAGGCGCGGCTGCTGCCGCTGGGCGTGCGCCCGCACTGGGGGAAGGTGACCACGCTCCCGCCGGCGACCGTCACCGGCTCCTACGAGCGGTTCGCCGACTTCCGGCGGCTGGTGCTGGACCGCGATCCGGACGGGGTCTTCCGCAACCCGTTCGTCGCGGATCTGTTCGCCGCCGCCTGACCGGCGCCCGCCGGGCCGACCGCGCCCGCCCCGAACCTCCGCCGTGCCCGGTCGGCCGCCGCCTCGGCGGCCCGGCGGCGCTCGTCGCGCGGGTCGAGGGTCAGCTGCTGGTGCGCGTCCTCGGCGGCGCCGAGGTCGTCGGCGCGCAGCGAGAGGGTGCGCACCCGGGCCCGCTGGAGGCCGAGCGCGTCGTGCAGGGCGTAGCCGGCGGCCATGAGGGCGGGGGTGTGGGCGGTCGGTTCGGGGAGGGTACGGCTGCGGGTGGTGGTGGAGCGGTCGGCGTAGCGGACGGTCAGGGTGAGGGTGCGCGCGGTCTGTCCGGCGTCGCGCAGCCGGTAGCCGAGGTCGTCGGCGAGGGCGAGGAGGGCGGCCCGGCGGTGGCCGGGGTCGAGTTCGTCGTGCGGGAAGCGGTGATCGGCGCGCAGGGAGCGGGGCGGGGCGGCCGGGGTGACGGGCGTGGGGTCGATGCCGCGGGCCAGGGCGCGCAGCCGGCGGGCGGGGGCGGCGCCGAGGATGCGCTGGAGGGTGGCGGCGGGGGCGGCGTTGATCCGTTCGACGGTGTCCAGGCCGTAGTCGGTGAGGGCGCGGGCGGTCGCGGCGCCGACGCCGTGCAGGGCGGTGGGCGGCAGCGGCGCGAGGAACGCGGCGGCGTCGGTGACCTCGTGCACCCCGCGCCCGCCGCCCTGCTGCCCGGCCATCCGGGCGAGCAGCGGGTTGCCGGCGACCCCGATGGTGGTGTCGGTGCCGTGCAGCGCGAGCGCCCGTACCCGGATCAGTCCGGCGAGCGCGGCGGCCTCCCGTCCGAAGTACCGGCGGGCGCCGGACACGTCGACGAGCGCGGCGTCGGGCGGCAGGGCCTGGACGACGGGGCTGATGCCGTGGAGCAGATCGAGCAGGGCGGTGTACCGCTCCTCGGCGGGCCGGCCGTGGAAGCGGATGTGCAGCACGGCCCGTGCCACGGACGGCCGTACGGGACGGTGGTCCGCGGCGGCGGAACCGGACGCGGGTTCGCGCACGGGCGCGGAACCGAGTGCGGGCGGCGGCGGTGCGGCGGGGTGGCGGTGCGCGGTGCGGCGGCGGGCGGCGGTCATCCGGCGCTCCCCGGGCTCGCGTGCCACAGTTTGCGCGCCCCGGCTCCGGCGGCCCCGTCACCGGCCGGGCGCAGGTCGGCCCAGGGGTGCAGTGCGTGCCCGCCCCCGTCCGGTGCGATCGTCCGGCCCGGCGGCGCGGGCCGCGGGCCGGCCACCGGCTGGGCGGCGAGCCGCCCGGCCACCGCTTCGAGCCCTCCCGTCCGGCGCAGCCCGGCCAGTTCGGCGAGGTCCCAGGCGGCCTCGCCCACCACGCTGAAGCTGCGCGGGCCGCGCCGCTGGACCGTTCCGCGGACCAGGAGCAGCCAGGAGTGGAAGACGGTGTGCGCGCACGCCTCGTGGCTGTCCTCGAAGAAGGCCAGGTCCACCAGTCCGGTCAGGTCGTCGAGCGTGACGAAGATGACGCGTTTGCCGGAGCGGATGGGCGGGGTCTGGGTGGCGGCCTTGGCGCCGGCGACCAGGACGGTGGCGCCGTGTGCGGCGTCCCGCACCTCCCGGGCCGGTACCACGCCCAGTTCCCGCAGGAAGTCCTGGTGCCCGGCCATCAGATGACCGGAGGCGTCCAGGCCCAGGACGCCCAGTTCGGCCGCGAGCCGCTCGTCGGCGTCCAGGTCGGGCAGCCCGGCCGGGGCGGTGCGCGCCGCGTCGGCCAGGGGCAGTTGCCGGGCGCCCTCGTTCCGCTGCCGGCTGTGCTGGCGGTGGAGTTCGGCGATGTGCAGCAGCAGGTCGCGGCGGCCGGCGCCGAAGGCGTCCAGGGCGCCGGTGCGGGCGAGGCGTTCGGCGGTGGGCCGGGAGGGCCGGGCGCGGGTGTACAGATCGCTGAGTGAGCGGTACGGGCGGCCGGCGGCGATCCGTGCCGCCTCCGCCTCGGTGATGCCCTGGACCTCGCTCAGCGCGAGCCGGACCCCCAACCTCCCTGATTCGCACTCCAGTTCGATTCGATAGCCCGCGTCCGAGTGGTTCACGTCCAGCGGCAGGACCGGCACCCCGCGCCGCCGCGCGTCCGCCAGCAGCAGCCGCTTCGGGTACATCCCCGGGTCGTGCTCCAGCAGCCCGGCGTAGAACGCCGCCGGATGGTGCGCCTTCAGCCACGCCGACTGGTACGTGGGCACCGCGAAGGCCACCGCGTGCGCCTTGCAGAAGCCGTAGCTGCCGAACGCCTCCACGATCTCCCAGGTACGGGCGATCACCTCGGCCGCGTACCCCCGCTTGCGGGCCTCCTCCGCGAACCACGCCCGCACCCGCCCCTGCCGCCGCGGATCGGACAGCGCGCGCCGCCCCTCGTCCGCCATGCCGCGGTCGCAGCCGGTCAGCGTGCTCAGGATCCCGATGATCTGCTCGTGGAAGACCACCACCCCGTACGTCTCGCGCAGCACCGGCTCCAGATCGGGGTGCGGATAGCGGGCCGGCCGCTTCCCGTGCCGGGCCTCGATGAAGGGCCGCACCATGTCGGCGGCGACCGGGCCCGGCCGGAAGAGGGAGATGTCCACCACCAGGTCGTGGAAGGTGCTCGGCTGGAGCCGGCCGATGAGATCGCGCTGGCCGGGGGATTCGATCTGGAAGCAGCCGAGCGTCTCGGAGGAGCGGATCAGCTCGTAGGTGGCCGCGTCCGGCGGGCCCTGAGTGACGGCGCCGTCGAGATCGACGCGCTCACCGGTGGCGCGCTCGACCTCGGTGAGCGCGTACGCCATGGCGGACTGCATCCGCACGCCCAGCACATCGAGTTTGAGCAGCCCCAGGTCCTCCACGTCGTCCTTGTCGAACTGCGCCATGGCGAACCCCTCGCCGCTGGTGGGGACCACGGGGGTGCGGGCGCGCAGCGAACGGTCGGAGAGCAGCACGCCGCAGGGGTGCATGGCGACGCCGCGCGGCAGCGCGTCCAGCGCCTCCACCAGCTCCCACAGCCTCGGGTCGTGCTCCTCGGCGGCGATGCCGCGCAGTTCGGGCAGTTCGGCGAGGGCGGCCCGGGCGTCGCAGGCGCGGATGTGCGGGAACGCCTTGGCGAGGCGGTCGACCTCCGCCGGGTCCATGCCCAGCGCCAGACCGGTGTCGCGGATGGCGTGCCGCACCCGGTAGGTCTCGGGCATGGCGACGGTCGCCACCCGTTCCTCGCCGAAGCGGTCGAAGATGGCGCGGTAGGCGTCCAGGCGGCGGGCGGATTCGACGTCCACGTCGATGTCGGGCAGGACGGCGCGGCGCGGGGACAGGAAGCGCTCCATGAGCAGGCCGTGCTCGACCGGGTCGGCCAGGGAGATGCCCAGGAGGTGGTTGACGAGGGACCCGGCGCCCGAACCGCGGGCGGTGACGCGGATGCCGAGGTCACGGATGTCGTCGACGACCTGGGCGACGGTGAGGAAGTAGGAGGCGAAGCCGAGCCCGCCGATGATGGCCAGCTCCGCGTCGAGGCGTTCCCAGCGCTTCCGGTCCCGGTCGTAGCGGCGGGCGACCATCCCGGCGGCGCAGCGGGAGCGCAGGACCCGGTCGGCGGTCCGGGCGTGGGCGCCGACGAGGTGCGGCTCGGGGAGGTGGACGCTGCCGATGCCCAGGTCGTCCTCGGGGTCGACGCGGCAGGCGGCGGCGGTGTCGGCGGTGTGCCGCAGGAGGCGGTGGGCGGCCTCGTGGCGCAGGCCGGCGGCCTCGGCGATGCGGAGGGCGGCGTCCGCCATGGTGCCGGGGTCCTTGAGCCAGTGTTCGCCGTTGTCGCGTCCGGCACCGCGCGGGTCGATGGGGACCAGGCGGCGGGCGGAGTCCAGGACGTCGGCGACCGGGCCCTGGCCGGGGTCGGCGTACCGGACGGCGTTGGTCAGCACGGCCGGGACGCCCTGCTCGGCGGCGAAGCCGACCGTACGGGCGGCCAGGCGCAGCGAGCCGGGGCCGGTGCCGGTGCGGCCGTGGTCGACGGCCTCCAGGCGGAGGGA
>NZ_JBHWJL010000380.1:0-4262 GCF_042731495.1 Streptomyces sp. NPDC059853 | reverse complement strand
GCCTCGTACAGGGCGCGGCGCAGCGCGGTCTGGTGGGGCGGTACGGTGTGCCGCCGCCGGTGGACGAGGACTCCGGCGCGTTCGTCGACGGTGCGCCACACGTGCCGGTAGGCGGGGTCGAGCCGCCAGGCGGGGTAGTGCGGTAACCCGGCCAGGACGTGGACTTCGGCGTGGCGTCCGCGGGCCCAGTGCTCGGCGAGCTGGGTGGCGTAGGGGCCGATGCCGGCTTGTTCGGGCGCGTAGTTGGTGGAGACCAGCAGCAGCCGTTCATGTCGTTCGCCCACGGTCGAACTTCTCCCCCCTGAACGGGATTTCCCGACAGCGCTCAGTGTCCACCCTATCCGCAGAACCTGCACCGCATGTCATCAATCGGGCCCGGGGAGTAAGGGTTTGGGGCTAAGGTCGGGTGGATCCGCCGCCCTGCCAGCCCGGCCGGGCCGGCCAGCGACCGCGTGGGGGTCACGAGTCATGCAGACGCAGCAGCGGACACCGCACACCGTGGGCTACGCGCCGGGGGTGTACGACCTGTTCCACATCGGGCATCTCAACATCCTGCGGCATGCCCGCAGCCGCTGCGACTATCTGGTGGCGGGTGTGGTCTCGGACGAGATGGCGGAACTGGCCAAGGGCAGACCGCCGGTCATACCCCTGGTGGAGCGGCTGGAGATCGTGCGGTCGATCCGGTATGTGGACGCGGCGTTCGTGGAGACGGTGCCGGAGAAGGTGGCCACCTGGCAGCAGGTGCGGTTCGACGTGCTGTTCAAGGGCGACGACTGGCGGGGGACGCCGAAGGGCGACCGGCTGGAGCGCGATCTGGGCCGGGTGGGGGTCGAGGTCGTGTATTTCCCGTACACGGTGCACACCTCCAGTACGCAGTTGCGCGGGGCGCTGGACGCCCTGGCGGCGAAGGCGGAACCGGGGCGCTGAGCACGTGGCCCGGCCCGGAGGGCGAGACGCGGGTCAGCCGGCCGGGCCGCCGCGCCCGTACAGCTCGGTCAGCAGCGCGATGGCGTCCCCGGTCGCCGGGTGCGGGTCGCGGCGGGGCCGGATCAGCCGGACGGGGACGGGCGGGGCGCCGCGCAGCGGGCGGTAGACGATGCCGTCGCGGCGGTACTGGGTGGCGGTGGCGCGCGGGGTGACGCCGACGCAGCGGCCGGCGCCGATGGCGGCGAGCCAGTCGTCGATGTCGTGGGTGTACTCGACGGCGGGGCGGGCGCCCTCGTCCCACAGGTCCAGGGTGGTGGTGCCGGTGTTCCGGTCGACGACGAGGGTGCGTTCCCGGACCTCGGCCAGCCGGATGCCGCGCCGCCGCGCCCACGGGTCGTCGGAGGCGAGGGCGATGACGCGCGGCTCGTGCCCGACGAGGGTGTGGTCCCAGCGGCGGGTGTCGACGGGGGTGCGGACGACGGCCAGGTCGCAGCGGCCCTCGGCGAGCCCGCCGGTCGGGGTGTTGTGGCGGACCAGGACGAGTTCGGTGCCGGGGTGGCGGGCGTGCCAGCGGCGCTGGAACTCGGCGGTGTGGGCGCCCAGGGCCGACCAGGCGTGGCCGAGGGCCAGCCGGCCGGTGCCGGTGGCGGCCAGGGCGGCCAGCGCGTCGGCCCCGGCGAGCAGGTGCCGGGCGCGGACCAGGACCCGGGACCCGGCCGGGGTGGGGGCGACGGTGCGGCTGGTGCGGTGCAGCAGCCGCACGCCGAGGATGTCCTCCAGGGCGCGCAGGGTGCGGGAGACGGCGGCCTGGGAGACGCCCAGCGCGATGGCGGCGTCGGTGAACGTACCGGCGTCGGCGATCGCGACCAGGCAGCGCAGATGCCGCAGCTCCAGTTCCCGGCTGTCCATGCGTCCAGCGTATCGATGACCGGGGACACGCATTTTGCCCCTCCGGCGGGGCGGCGCATGGTCGTGCCCATGACGGAGGAGCGGCGAGGGGCCGGCATCACCTTGATGGTGGGCAGCGGCCTGTCCAATCAGATAGGGGCCTCGGTGGGGGCCCTGGCCTTCCCGGTGCTGGGCCCGGTGGGGGTGGTGGCGGTACGGCAGTGGGTGGCGGCCGTGGTGCTGCTGGCCGCGGGCCGGCCCCGGGTGCGGGGTTTCGGCGCGGCGCAGTGGCGGCCGGTGCTGGGGCTGGCGGTGGCGTACGCGGTGATGAATCTGACGCTGTACGCGGCGATCGACCGGATCGGGCTCGGGCTCGCCGTCACCCTGGAGTTCCTGGGCCCGCTGGCCGTCGCCCTGGCGACGGCGCGGCACCGGCGGGGTGTGCTGTGCGCGCTGGCGGCCAGCGCCGCCGTGGTGGTCCTGGTGCGGCCGCAGCCGAGTACGGACTACGCGGGCATCGCGCTGGGGCTGACCGCTGCCGGGTGCTGGGCCTGCTACATCCTGCTCAACCGGACGGTGGGCCGGCGGCTGCCCGGCCTGGCGGGTTCGGCGGCCGCGGCGGCGGTGTCCGGGGCGCTGTACCTGCCGGTGGGCGTGGTGGTGCTGTGGCGTTCCGAGCCGTCCTGGGCCGCGCTGCTGTGCGCGCTGGGGGCGGGGGTGCTGTCCTCGGCGGTGCCGCTGCTGGCGGATCTGCTGGCCCTGCGCCGGGTGCCCGCCCATTTCTTCGGGGTCTTCATGAGCGTGAATCCGGTGTTCGCGGCGCTGATCGGCCTGCTGGTGCTCGGGCAGCACCTCGATCCGTGGTCGTGGGCGGCGGTCGCGGTGATCGTGGGTGCCAACGCGGTGGCGGCGGGCGGCGGTCCGGGCCGCCGGGTGCCGTTCAGGGCGGCAGCCGACCGGCCTTGACGGCCCGCAGCAGGCCGTTCAGTGCGGCGGCCCCGGTGGTGAGTACCAGGTCGGGGTCGGCCGTTTCGCGCAGTCCGAGCCCGTCGGGCCCGGCCGCGATCTCCAGGCACTCGTTGGTGTCGGGGCCGCTTCCCGAGAAACTCGACTTCTGCCAGACCCTTCCGGTGGGTTCCATGGCGTCCCCCCGCCGTCCTCGCCCGGTCCCGGCCGTGGCGTACCGGCCGGTCCCTTCAGCTTGGCAGCCGCCCGCCCTTGATCGCCATCAACACGCCGGTGCGGACAGTTCGCGGTACCACTTGGCCAGGAAGGCTCCACAGAACAGGACATGGGCGGCGCACAGCGCCAGGTATCCCCAGCGGAAGGCGGTTTCGTCGCCCAGCAGCAGGAACAGGGCGCACAGGACGCCGTGGTCGACCGGCAGCAGCGCGACCGCGCGCAGCCGCGGGGGCGGGGCCGGTGCGGCCGCCCCCGGGGCGTGCGGGCGCAGCTTCTCGCGCAGGAGGCCGCCGAAGAAGATCACCACCGCGGCGAGCTGGAAGAGCAGCGGCAGCAGCAGCCAGCCGTCGTGGGGCAGGGCGAAGTGCCGGTAGAAGGTGATCAGGACCACCGCGTGCAGGGCGGTGATCTTCGCGGCGTCCACCACGTGGTCCAGCCACTCCCCCACCGCGCTGGACTGGCCGCGCAGCCGGGCCAGCTGGCCGTCGGCCGAGTCCAGCGCGAAGCCGAGGACCAGGCCCGCGTACACGCCCACCGCCAGCGGCCAGGAGGGCGGGCGCAGCGCGACGGCGGCGAGGGCGGTGTAGCTGACGAGGGCGGACAGCAGCGTGACCCGGTTCGGGGTGAGCCCGGCCCGGAAGGCCGCCGCCGCCAGCACCCGGCCCAGCGGCCGGTTGATCCAACGGGAGTAGAGGGAAACGCCTTTCGCGGTCTTCTGCGCGGACCGCAGGTTCTGTAACGCTGCCGTGAAGGTCGTCGTCACCGCCATGACGGGGATCATCCCATGCGAGGTGCGTCCGTGGGCACGGTTACGATTCCTGGCATCAGCGAGAGGGTATGGGGAGGGCTTCACCATGCGGGTGCGAGCACGGGTGGCCAGGACCGCCGTCGGAGTGTTCATGGCGGTGGCCACGGCGGTGTCCGTGTCCGGCTGCATGACGGTGCACGGCGAGACGGCCATCATGCCGGCGGCCTCGGAGGAGGAGGCGGCGGACGCGCTCGCGCACTTCGTCGAGGTGAGCAACGAGTCCAACGCGGCGTTCGACGCGGATCTCAACGACACGATCGAGAACGGGCCACTGGGCGAGATCGATCACGCGGGCCTGGTGGCGCGCGGCACGGTGGACCCGGAGGGGAACCCGGACTTCGAGCCGCTGGAGTTCTCCGACACCCGCTTCCTGATACCGCAGCAGGCCGGCTGGCCGAAGTTCTTCGTGGCCGACACCGCCACGAACCGCAGCGGGGACGCCCGCTGGCTGCTGGTG
>NZ_JBHWJL010000379.1:313-4314 GCF_042731495.1 Streptomyces sp. NPDC059853 | reverse complement strand
CCGCGCAGATCGGAGCCCGCCATCGCCAGGACGCCCGCGACCGTGTCCGCCACATCGTCCCCGAGGCCACCGCGCCGCTCGGCGCGATCGTCATGCCCGTCGAGGACGGCCGCTGGACGGTCACCCTCTCCGGCCCCCGCGACCAGGCCCCGCCCAACGACCCCGACGCGTTCGTCGACTTCGCCCGCCGGCTGCCCCACCCCGCCCCGTACACCTGGCTCGGCTCGGCCAGCCCGGCCGGCCGGCCCGTCGGCTACCGGCACACCGCCAACCGGCGCCGCCGCTACGACCGGCTCGGCCGGGACCGCAGCGGCCTCCTGGTCGTCGGCGACGCGGCCTGCGCCCTCAACCCCGTCTACGGACAGGGCCTGTCCGTCGCCGCGCTCACCGCGCTCGCCCTCTCCCGCGCCCTGGCCGCCCCGCGCACGCCCACCGCGCACACCCTCCAGCGAGCCGTCCTGCGCGCGGCCGCCCCCGCCTGGGAGGTCGCCACCGGCGCCGACAGCCCCATGCCGGGCGCCACCGGCAACGCCGTCCGCACCGGCCCCGCCGCCCGGCTGCTCACCCGCTACCTGGACCGGGTGCGCGCGCACGTCCCCGGCGACCCGGTGGTGTGCACCGCCAACCGGGACGTGCTCTTCCTGCTGGCCCCGCCCCGCACCCTGCTCACCTCGCCCAGGGTGCTGCGCCGCACCCTGCTGAGCACCCCCGTGCCCACCCCGCACGACCTGCCCACCCCCTGACCGCCCGCCCCCGCCGACAGCGAAGGTGCACCATGCCCCACTCCAGCCCGTCACCCGTCCTCCGGCCGGCCCCATGACGACCACCCCGGCCTCCACCGCCCCCGCCACCGCCCGCCCCGAGACCGAACGGTCCCTGCTGGAAGCCGCCCTGCGCGCCAGCGTGGAGCGCCGACTGCACCCGCAGCTGCGGCACATCGCCCACTACCACCTGGGATGGGCGGACGCCGAGGGCCGGCCCACCGGCACCTGGGGCGGCAAACTGCTCCGCCCCACCCTCGCCCTGCTCTCCGCGCGGGCGGCGGGCGGCACCGGCACCGACGGGATGCCGGCCGCCGTCGCCATCGAACTCGTCCACAACTTCTCCCTGCTGCACGACGACATCATGGACGGCGACACCACCCGGCGCGGGCGCCCCACCGCCTGGACCGTCTTCGGCGTCCCGCACACCATCCTGGCCGGCGACGCGATGGCCGCCGCCGCCACCGGCGCCCTGCTGGACGCCCCGCTGCCCGGCGCCCACCCGGCCGCCACCCGGCTGACCACCGCCACCCAGCGCATGATCAGCGGCCAGAGCGCCGACGTCGCCTTCGAACGGCGCGACGACGTCACGCTCACCGAGTGCGTGCGGATGGCCGGGGACAAGACCGGCGCCCTGCTGGGCTGCGCCTGCTCCCTCGGCGCCGCCCTGGTGGGAGCCGCACCCGCCCGCGTCGAGCGGCTGGCCGCCTTCGGCGAACACATCGGCCTCGCCTTCCAGCTCGTCGACGACCTGCTGGGCATCTGGGGCGACCCGGACCGCACCGGCAAACAGGTCGGCGCCGACCTGCGGGTGCGCAAGAAGTCCCTGCCCGTCGTGGCGGCCCTGAACGCGGCCGGAAGCGAGGAACTGCGCGCCCTGTACCTGCGCGCCGCCCCCCTGACCGAGCCCGAGGTACGCCGCGTCGCCGACCTCGTGGAGCGGGCCGGCGGCCGGGACTGGGCCCGCGCGGAGGCGGAGGGCCGCGTCGCGGCCGCCCGGGAGTGCCTGGACGGGGCCGACCTCGCCGACGCGCACCGCGAGGAATTCCTCGAACTCGCCCGGTTCGTCGTCGGCCGCCGCTTCTGACCCCGCCCGCCCCCGCCCCCAGCCCCCGCCTCCGCGCCCCACCGCCACGACCGGACAGGAAGGCCCCGCACCATGCCCGAACCCCAGGTGCTCCCCTTCGCGGCCCGCGCCGCAGGATGCCCCTTCAGCCCCGCCCCCGAGCTGTACGCGATGCAGAAGGAGGAAGACCTCTCCCGCGTCGACGTCCCCAGCCCCATCCTCGACACCTTCGAAGCCGTCGCCATCACCCGCTACGAGGACGCCAGAGCGCTGCTGAGCGACGAACGTCTGCGGATGGGCTTCGTCTTCGACCCCGACGCACCGCGCAGCATGCTCAACCAGCCCGGCAACCTGCTCAATTACAACGGCGCCGACCACACCCGGCTGCGCCGCATGCTCACCGGCGCCTTCACCGTCAAACGGATCCGCGCCCTCCAGCCGGTCATCGAGGAGATCGTCACCGCGCGCCTGGACGCCCTGGAGGCCGCCGGCCCCGGCGCCGACCTCATCAGCACCTTCTGCACCCCCATCCCCACCCTCGTCATCTGCGAACTCCTCGGCGTCCCCTACGCCGACCGCGGTGACTTCCAGCGCCGCGCCCAGATCGGCCTCGACGTCAACGCCACCCGCGAGGAACACATCAGCAATCTCGTCGAGATGGACGCCTACATGGGCGAACTGGTCGCCGCCCACCGGCGCAGCCCCGGCGACAACCTGCTGGGCGCCATCGTCCGCGAGCACGGCGACCGGCTCACCGAGGACGAACTGATCGGCATCGGCAACATGCTGCTGGTCGCCGGCCACGAGACCACCGCCAGCATGCTCGCCGGCTCCAGCACGCTGCTGCTCCAGCACCCCGACCAGCTCGCCGTGGTCCGCGACGAACCCGACGCCGTCGACGGCGCGGTCGAGGAACTGCTGCGCTACTGCTCGCCCGCCATCACCATGCCCCGCGAGGCCGCCGAGGACATCGAGATCCGCGGCCGGCGGATCCGGCGCGGCGAACGCGTCGTCCTGTCGATCCTGGTCGCCAACCGCGACCGCGCCCTGTCCGACACCGACCTCGACACCCTGGACGTCCGCCGCGCCCCCCAGCCGCACATCACCTTCGGCTACGGCGTCCACCAGTGCCTGGGCCAGCAACTCGCCCGCGCCGAACTCCGTACCGCCCTGCCCGCCCTGTTCAACCGGTTCCCCACCCTGCGGCTGGCCGTCGAGCCGGACGCCATCGACTACCGCACCACGGCGCTCGTCTTCAGCGTCAACACCCTGCCGGTGACCTGGTAACCACACTCGGGAGAACACGATGGTCCTCAAGGTCGAGGTCGAGGAACCGCGCTGCGTCGCCGCCGGACACTGCGTCACGGCCGCACCGGAGGTGTTCGACCAGCGCGAGACGGACGGCGTCGTCGTCCTGCTGGACGCCGACCCGCCGCCCGGCGCCTACCCGCACGTCCGCGAGGCGGCGCTGCTGTGCCCGGCCGCCGCCATCCTGCTGCGCGAACGCGACGGTTCGGCATGAACGGTGTCCTGGTCGTCGGCGCCTCCGCGGCCGGTCTCGCCACCGCGCAGGCGCTGCGCGCCCGCGGCTACCGGGGCCGGGTCCGGCTGGTGGGGGAGGAGCCGCACCCGCCGTACGACCGGCCCCCGCTGTCCAAGCAGGTGCTCTCCGGCGCCTGGAGCGCGGAGCGGACCGTCCTGCGCGCCCCCGCCGAACTGGCCGCTCTCGGGATCGAGCTGCTGCCCGGCCGGCGGGCCGTCGCCCTGGACACCGCCGCCCGCGAGGTCACCCTGGCCGACGGGGAACGGCTGCGCTACGACGACCTGGTCCTGGCCACCGGGCTGACCCCGCGCCGGCTGCCGGCCTTCGACGGGCCGGCCGGGGTGCACACCCTGCGCACCGTGGAGGACGCCCGGCGGCTGCGCGCGGACCTGCGCACCGCCCGCCGCCTCGCCGTGATCGGCGCCGGTGTCCTGGGCTGCGAGATCGCCGCCACCGCCCGGGCGCTGGGCCCCGAGGTCACCCTGATCGACCCGGCGCCGCTCCCGATGGCCGACCGGCTGGGCACGCCCGCCGCCCGGCTGCTGGCCGGCCTCCACCGCGACCACGGCGTCACCCTGCTCACCGGCACCAAGGCCGAGGCCCCGATCACCGGCGGCGGACGGATCACCGG
>NZ_JBHWJL010000379.1:0-303 GCF_042731495.1 Streptomyces sp. NPDC059853 | reverse complement strand
TCACAGGGCCCCGTCGCCGCCGACACCCTGGTGATCGCCGTGGGCTCGGTCCCCGCCACCGGCTGGCTGCACGGCAGCGGCCTGACCCTGGACGACGGCGTGCTGTGCGACGCCCGCTGCCGTGCCGCCGCGCACGTCTGGGCGGCCGGGGACGTCGCGCGCTGGTGGCACGAGGCCGAGGGCCGCGCGCTGCGCCTGGAGAACCGCTCGCACGCCACCGAGAGCGGCCTGGCCGTCGCCGGCAACATCCTCGGCGCCGACCGGCCGTACCGGCCCGTCCCGTCCTTCTGGACCGACCAGCAC
>NZ_JBHWJL010000378.1:0-4325 GCF_042731495.1 Streptomyces sp. NPDC059853 | reverse complement strand
GTGGGGCAGTCCGCGGGGCAGGTGCGGGCCGCCGCGGGACGCATCGCGGGAGGCGACGCCGGCCGTCGCCTCCCGCCGGAGCCGTCAGGTTGCCCTGCCGTCGCCGGGCCCGATGGGACGCACCGACTCGGGTGATCGCACCTTCCCGCCGTAACGTTCGGACCACGTCTGCCACTGATCCGATCCTCAATCCACCCGGCGACGAGGCGTACCGGATGCCGGGATGCTCCCGCATTCCCGCAACCGCACACCGAGGCCCACGCCGGCCTCGGTGGCACGACGACGGCCGCGCCGAATCCGCCGGTCACGGCTGCGCCGGTCGACTCTCCGCGCTCCGGGCCGCTCCGTTCGCTGTGAATCTTCGGTGTGTGCTTCGCACAGCGAGTCGGTGGCCCCGGACGGTCTTCGTAACGTGGCAGGGGCACTTGTGGGGGAGGCCGAGATGGAGAACGTGGTGTCCGTGGCCGTTGGCGCGGGTTTCGCTCTTGTCGGTGCCGTGTTCGGGGCGTGGTTCACCGCACGCCGGCAGGACCGCCTGTGGATGCGCGACCAGAAGCTGAGGGCCGGAGTCGGTTTCAACACCGCGGTGTCCCAGCTCATCGACTATCTCCGGCACACGCAGCTGAGCGACGGGGGAGTCGGGGCCAACGAGTTGGTGGGGCGGATGCAGGAAGCCCGGTCGGCGCTCTATCTGCTGTGCTCCGAGGACACGGTCGTCGTCGCCGACGCTCTCGCGCGGCGGGTCTGGAGTTCCCGGCCCAGCGAGGGCGCTGCCGAGGCCCGTGCCGAGCACAGGGAGACACTGGATCTCCTCCGCCGCTTCACGCAGCAGCTCAGGCAGGAGATCGCCCGGACCTGAGCCGGTTCGCCGACGGCCCGTCGGCCACCGCCCCCTGGACATCGCGGTGCTGCAGTCGGCGCCGGCGGGCGAGCCCACCGGGCCTTTGCCTTTCTCCCGCGCCGGTCAGGACCGGCCCGCGGGAAACCGTTACACGCACCGCTCACCGCGTCATTCGCCTGTCATACGTGCCTCGTAGCTTTTGGATCCAATCTTGGATCCAAAGCGAGGAGGGACATGGTTCCGCCAACGGCACCCGGGATTCACCTCGAGAACCTCACGAAGACGTTCCGCGCCGGACGTCGCGAAGTCCGCGCCCTGGACGGCGTCGGCATCCACTCCCGGGAGGGGGAGTTCGTCTCCCTCCTGGGGCCGTCGGGGTGCGGGAAGAGCACCGTCCTGCGCATCCTGGCCGGGCTGGAGGCGCAGTCGTCCGGCGAGGCACTGGTGCACGGCGAGACCCCTGCCGAGATGCGCAAGCACCACCATCTCGGCATCGCCTTCCAGGACAGCGCCCTGCTGCCGTGGCGGTCCGTGCGCTCCAACATCCGGCTGCCGCTGGAGATCGCCGGCCGCCGGGAGGACGACGGCCTGATCCAGGAACTGATCGACCTGGTGGGCCTCACCGGGTTCGAGGACGCCCGTCCCGGCCAGCTCTCCGGCGGCATGCGCCAGCGGGTGGCGATCGCCCGTGCCCTGGTCGTGAAGCCCCGGATCCTGCTGCTGGACGAACCCTTCGGCGCACTCGACGACATGACCCGGCAGAACCTCAACCGCGAACTGCTGCGCATCTGGACCGAGCGCCCGGCCACGACGCTGATGGTGACCCACGGCATCGCCGAGGCGGTGTTCCTCTCCGACACCGTGGCCGTGATGTCGGCCCGTCCGGGGCGGGTCCAGGAGGTCGTGCCCATCGGCCTGCCCCGTCCACGGACGGCCGAGCTGACGCGCACCCCGGAATTCCACGGCTACGTGGACCGGCTCTCCGCCCTCCTGTTCCAGGACGCGGGCGACGCCCGCGCGGCCGCAGGGGCGGGCGGTCCCCGGTGAGCGCGGCACCGGCGCTGCGCACGGCCGGCACCGCACTGGTGCTCCTCGCCTGGCAGGCCGCCGGGGCGACGGGCGTCATGGGGCCGGCGATCGCGCCGCCCACGCGGATCGTCTCCGGCATGCTGTCCGACGGCGCCGCCTTCTACGGCGCGCACATCCCCATCACGCTCCAGTCCGCGGCCGCCGGCTACCTGTGGGGCAATCTGATCGCCATCGCCTGCGCCGCGACGGTCATCGCCGTCCCCTGGCTGGAGAAGGTCATCCTGCACGTGGGGATCGCCTCGGCCTGCATCCCGCTGATCGCCGTGGCGCCCATCCTGGCGGCGATGTTCAGCGGTCCGGAGACCTCGGCGATCATGGCGGGGCTGTCGGTCTTCTTCACCACTCTGGTCAGCACCGTCAACGGTCTCCGGCAGGCGGCCCGCACCAGCCAGGACCTGGTGCGGGCCTACGGAGGCGGGCGTTACCTGGTGCTGCGCAAGGTCCAGTCGCCGGCCGCGCTGCCGGGCATCCTCACCGCCCTGCGCATCGCGGTGCCCGCCGCGCTGCTGGGCACCGTGATCGGTGAGTTCATGGGCCAGGAACGCGGCCTGGGCGCGGCACTCGTCGTCGCCCAGCAGACCAGCGACGTGGAGCGCACCTGGGGCATCACCCTCGTGTGCGCCACGGTGGCCCTGATCGCGTTCCTCGGGGTCGGCCTCGTGGAACGACTCGCCACCCCGTGGGCCGCGCGGGCCCGGGAGGCGTCATGACCTCCCCGCCCCTCCCGAGCCGGCACCGCCGGGTCGCCGGCCGGGCCGCGCGCGGCGCGCTCGTCCTCCTCGGCAGTGTGACCGCCGTCGTCGCCGGCTGGATGATCTTCCTGCGGACGGTGGACGTGAGCCCGTACGTCGCCAAGTCACCGCTCGACGTGTGGAACTACCTGTCCGTCGCGGAGCACCGCGCCGCCATGTGGCCACTGCTGGGGCGCACCCTCACCGACACCGCCCTCGGGTTCGCCTCCGGGCTGCTGCTGGCCGCCGCCGTCGCCACCCTCCTGGCCTTCTCCCGTCCTCTGGAGGAGATGTTCCTCCCGACCCTGACCACCCTGCGGGCCATCCCCATGGTGACGCTCGCCCCGATCATCGTGCTGGCCCTGGGGCGCGGCACGGCCGGGACGGCGTTCATCGGCGCCGCGGTCGTCTTCGTCCCCGCCCTGCTGACGATGCTGCAGGGGCTGCGGGCCGCCCCGCGGACCGATCTGGACGTGTGCCGCGCGTTCGGCGGCTCCGCATGGACGGCCTACGTCAAGGTCGGCCTTCCGCACGCCGTCCCCACCTGGTTCACCGCCGCGCGCATCACCGTGACCACGTCCGTCGTCGGCGCGCTGCTCGCCGAATGGCTCGCCTCCGGCGCCGGCCTCGGCGGCCAGATGATGCGGGACGCCAACGAGTTCCAGTTCGCCCGCCTCTGGTCCTCGGTGGTCGTCCTGACCGCCGTCTGCGTGGCGATCCACCAAGTGCTGGCGCTCATCGAACGTGCCGTCTCCTCCCGTATGACCGCCACGCGTTGACGCCCACCACTCAGCCCACGGAACGGAGCACACCATGACCGCACCCACCCGCGGACCGTCCGGTCGGCGCCAATTCCTGACCGGCGGCCTCGCCCTGGGCTGGCTCGCCCTGGCCGCGGGCCCGCTGGCCGCCTGCGACCCGGCGGAACCCGGCAGCCCCTCCCAGGATCCGGGCACGGCCGGGTTCGGGATCGCCTCCCAGCGCCTGGCCTGGGTGAAGAACACGCAGTTCGCCGGAAGCTTCCTGGCGGACCGGAACGGCTACTACCAGGAGGAGGGCTTCAGCGGCAGCGACCTCATCTCGGGTGGGCCGACCGCCCCGCCGATCGAATCCGATGTCCTGAGCGGCACCTTCGCCGGCGTGTCCCAGATCGCGGGGGTGGGCGCCGCGATCGCCGAGGGCGCCCCTCTGAAGATCATCGGTGCTGTCTACCAGCGCAACGCGAGCTGCGTCATGTCCATGGGCGACCGCCCGATCCGCACCCCGCGGGATCTCTACGGCAAGACCATCGGCTGCTCCTCCTCCAGTGAGCCGCTGTGGCGGCTGTTCCTCGCGGCGCTCGGCCTGGACGAGTCCCGGATCACCACGGTGCCCGTGCAGGGCGACCCCATCGGCATGACCGAGGGCGAGATCGACGGCTACCTCGGCTACACCAACAACCAGCCCCTGGAGCTGCGCAACCGCGGCTTCGAGATCGAGGAGATGCTGCTGGCCGACGTCGGTTTCCCCCTGGTCGGCCAGACCTACGTCACCACGCAGGAGAACATCGGCCGGAACCGCGAGAAGGTCAAGGCGTTCCTCCGCGCCGAGATCCGCGGCTGGAAGGACGTGCTGGCCGATCCGGAGCTGGCGGCCCGGGTCACCGTGGAGGAGTACGGCCGCTG
>NZ_JBHWJL010000377.1:0-4347 GCF_042731495.1 Streptomyces sp. NPDC059853 | reverse complement strand
CGGTCGCCTCCGGGGCCGAAGACGGCCTGGAAGTGGGCGGGCTGGATCCGGCCGAGCATCACGTTGGCGTCGGTGACGGCCGGCGGGCCGCCCCTCCGGTAGCAGGCCGGTCCCGGGTCGGCCCCGGCCGACGCGGGGCCGACGCGGTAGCGGGCGCCGTCGAACCGCAGCAGGGAGCCGCCGCCGGCCGCGACGGTGTGGATGTCCATCATGGGGGCGTTCATCCGCACCCCGGCGACCGCGGTGCCGAAGACCCGCTCGAACTCCCCCGCGTAGTGCGAGACATCGGTGGAGGTGCCGCCCATGTCGAAGCCGATGACCCGGTGGTACCCGGCCTCGGCGCAGCTGCGGGCCATGCCGACCACCCCGCCGGCCGGGCCGGAGAGCACCGCGTCCCGGCCCCGGAAGTGCCCCGCTTCCCGCAGCCCGCCACTGGACTGCATGAACATCAGCCGCACGCCGCGCAGTTCACCGGCGACCTGCTCGACGTACCGGCGCAGCACCGGGGACAGATAGGCGTCCACGACGGTGGTGTCGCCGCGTGTGACCAGCCGGATCAGCGGGCTGACCTCGTGCGAGGCGGAGACCTGGGTGAAGCCGGCCGCGCGGGCGAGCCGGGCGACGGCCTGCTCGTGCCCCGGGTACCGGTAGCCGTGCAGCAGGACGACGGCGGCGCTGCGGAACCCGGCGGTGTGCGCGGCGGCCAGGTCGCGGCGCAGGGCGTCCTCGTCCAGGGCGCGCACCGTGCGGCCGTCGGCGCCGACGCGCTCGGGCACCTCGATGACGCGTCCGTAGAGGGCTTCGGGGAGGACGATGTGCCGGTCGAAGAGCCGGGGCCGGTTCTGGTAGGCGATGCGCAGCGCGTCGCGGAACCCGGCGCTGATGAGCAGCACGGTGGGCTCGCCGCGCCGCTCCAGCAGGGCGTTGGTGGCGACGGTGGTGCCCATCTTCACCAGGGCGATCCGCTCGGCGGGCACCGGTTCGCCGGGCGCGAGCCCCAGCATCCGGCGGATTCCGGCGACGGCGGCGTCCTGGTACCGCCCGGGGTCGTGCGACAGGAGTTTGGCGGTCACCAGGGACCCCTCGGGGCGGCGCCCGACGACGTCGGTGAAGGTACCGCCCCGGTCGATCCAGAATTCCCAGCGTCCGCTCACCCGGCCATGCTGCCAGCGGGGGACGGCCGGCCGGCTGCGGCGCGGCCGGGCGGGGGGTGGCGCGGGCCCGCGGCGGCACGGGGGCGGGCCGCGGCGTACGGGGGGCGTGACGTACGGGGCGGGCCGGTCAGGACGGGGCGAGCCGGCCCCGGACCGCCGTCTGGACGCCCTCCTGCTCGGTGGGGTCGGCGGCCAGCGTCCGCAGCCGCTCCAGGACCCGGGTGTCGGCCGTGGCCGCGTGCCGGGCGGCGACCTCCCGGGTGTCCTCCTCGCAGTCCCACAGGCACTCCACCGCGAACCCGGACGCGAAGGTGGGGTCGGTGGCGGCCAGCGCCCGGGCCGTGTGGCCGCGCAGCTGGGAGGAGATGGTCTGCCGGTAGATGTGCCGCAGTACCGGGACGGCCGGGCCGATCGCCAGCCGGGCGACGCCCTCCACCAGGGCGCGCAGTTCCGCGGCGTCCGTGCCCCGGGTGCGCACCACCCGGCGCAGCGCGGCCAGCACGCCCGGGGCGTCGGGGGCCGAGCCGCGCCGGGCGAGCATGACGGCGGCGGTCGAGCCCAGTTCGTCGGTGCGCTCCAGCCAGCTCCTGGCCTGCCGCAGCGCGCCGTCGTCGTTCATCCGCGCGTACGCGGTCACCGCCGCCTCGGCCAGTTCGGGCCGCGGATCCTGAGCGGCTTGCCGGATCAGCTCGAAGACCGCCGGGTCGCCGCGTTCGGCGAGATGGCGCAGGGCGGCGGCCCGCACCACCGGGCTGCTGTCCCCGGCGGCGGCCCGCAGCAGCGTCTCCCGGTCGCCTGGGCCGGCCACCGCGCCCAGGCAGCGGGCCGCCGCGGCCTCCCGCCACTGCCGGGGGGTGCGCTCGTACCCCTCCCGCGCCCATTCCAGGACGGCGGTCACGCTCCAGCCCGGCTGCGGCGTCGGCGGGCGCAGTTGCCGCTGCCAGCGGTCGAAATCCCCGGTCTCCAGGGCGCGCGCCAGCCGGGCCCGCTGCGTGGGCCGGGCCGGGTCCTCGGCCCAGATGTGCCACGGGCGGGGTTCGAAGGAGTCACGGACGGCGTCGGC
Source organism: Streptomyces sp. NPDC059853 (assembly GCF_042731495.1). NCBI lineage: Bacteria > Bacillati > Actinomycetota > Actinomycetes > Kitasatosporales > Streptomycetaceae > Streptomyces > Streptomyces sp. NPDC059853. The sequence continues at coordinate 2,130 of NZ_JBHWJL010000377.1, read as the reverse complement.
GAGGGCGCGTTCGCCGGCCTCGGTGGCGGGGAACCGGGCGAGGATCGCGGGGCCCAGCTCTCGCAGCCCGGCGTCCTCCTCGCGCACCGCCAGTTCGTCCAGGGCCCACCGCCAGTTGGCGCCGGTCACCGCGTAGCGGCGCAGCAGCGCCAGGGCGTCGCGCCGCCCGGCCGTCACCAGATGACCGAGGACGGACAGGGCGAGGCCGGTGCGCTGCTCGCACTCCTCCAGGGCGTCCACCGGGTCGAAGAGGTGCTCCCGTACGGCGTCCAGCGGGGCGTCCAGCTCCCGGTAGAGGCGGGCGTAGTAGAGCGAGCGGTGTTCGAGCTGCCAGTCCGGGCGTGGGTCGTGGAGCACACAGTGGTTCAGCGCGGCGACGGCCTCGGGGCGGGGCGCCGCGAGAGCGTGCAGCCATCCGTCGCCGCGCCCTCGCTGGAGGAGGCCGAGAAGGCTTCCGCTGGGCGCTATGTCTGTTTCGATGGGACTGGCGAACATATGAGTCAGCATCCGGTCGGGGAAGTCCGGTGGCAACGGGATTTCCGGATCGAGCAGTGGGGACGCCGGTCATCCTTGCCGTTGGGAGCCTGTCTACACCCGCGCCCCGGCCGCTGTCGAAGCGGTCCCCGGCCGGGCCCCGGAGCAACCGGCCGAATCTCTTACGGAGCGGCGCCGGGCATGGCACAGTCAGTAGTCAACCGCGCGCCCGGTTCCGACCGGCGGCGGCGCCCGGCACGAACCGCGCCGAACCAGGTCATCAGGGATCAGACATGCTCTCCTCCCCTCATTCGGAATCCTCCGCGAACAACCTGCCAGCAGGGAGTGACGCCTTCGCCACCTTCGACGACGTCGGTAGCGCCGACCCGTTCGACGCCCTGCTGGCGCGGGCGCGCCGGCTGCGCGAGGACGCGCGTGCGCTGCGCCGGGCGGAACGGTCCCCGCTGCGCCGGGCGGCCTGGGACGCCGCGACGGACCGGCTGGACGAGTTCGGCCGGCAGGTGGCGGAGCTGCGGCCGGTGCCGGCCGAGCCGGACCCGGCGGCGGCCCCGGCCGCCCCCGGCCGGCCGGGGGCGGGGATCGGCAGCGCGGAGTGGAACCTGCTGACCGACGGGGTGGTGTGGTCGGACGAGCTGTTCGCGATCTTCGGCCGGCCGGTCGCGGACGGGCCGCTCACCCTGGACCAGTTGCCGTCCTGCCTGGTGGCAGAGGACCAGCCGGTGCTGGCGGCGGCGATGACCGGCTGCCTGGTGGACGGCCGGCCGATGGACTGCGAGGTGCGGGTCAACCGGCCGGACGGGACGCGGCGCACCGTGCGGATGGCCGGTGAGCCGGTGCTCGACGAGCGGGGTGGCACGGTCGCGATGTGGGCGGTGATCCGCGACATCGGCGGGCCGGGCGGCGCGCGGGACCACCCCGCCGGGGAGCCGCGCCCGGAGCGCCGGCCGGCACCGGCCGGGCTCCGGCAGACCGCCGGGCTCCCGGAGCCGGCGCTGCGCGGCCCGGCGCCCCGGCAGGCCGGCTTCCGGACGGTACCGGCGCAGCGGGGGCGCTCCGGTTCGCTGGAACTGGCCGCCCGTTGTCTGCCCGCGGGGGACGGCGGCACACCGGGCGGCACGTGGTACGACTCCCTGGAGCTGGCGGACGGCACCGGCGTGCTGAGCCTGGGCGATCTGCCGGGCCAGGGGGCGGAGGTCCCGGGTCCGGCCGGAGCGCTGGGGGCGGTGCGGGGCATCGCGCTCACCGGCGCGGGCCCCGGGGACCTGCTGGGCCATCTGAACGAACTGCTGGACCGGGGCAGTGAGCCGCTGCTGGCCAGCGCGGTGTGCTGCCGCTACCAGCCGGACGAGCGGCTGCTGACCTGGGCCCAGGCGGGCCATCCGGCGCCGCTGCTGTGCCGGGGCGGCTCGGGGCGGGCGCTGGCGCGTCCGGCGGGGCCGCTGCTGGGAACGGTGACGGGCGCCGTCTACGCGGAACGGATGGAGCGGCTGGAGCCGGGGGACGTACTCGTCCTGCACACCGACGGACTGTTTTCGGACAGCCGGGCCGGGGCCGCCCCGGCCGGGCACGACGGCGACCGGCGGCTGCTGGCGCTGGCGGGCCGGCTGGCGCTGGCGGGCAGCGCCGCCGAGTGCC
>NZ_JBHWJL010000376.1:0-4354 GCF_042731495.1 Streptomyces sp. NPDC059853 | reverse complement strand
GCCATCACCGCCTGGTGGTGCTCGATGCACACCACCGAGTTCCCCGCGTCCACCAGCCGGTCCAGCAGCGCCAGCAGCTTGTCCACATCCGCCATGTGCAGCCCCGTCGTCGGCTCGTCCAGCACGTACACCGACGCCTTCTCCGCCATGTGGATCGCCAGCTTCAGCCGCTGCCGCTCCCCGCCCGAGAGCGTGTTCAGCGGCTGCCCCAGCCGCAGATAGCCGAGGCCCACATCCATCAGCCGGTCCAGCACCGCGCGCGCCTGCCCGGAGGGGAAGAAGTCGTGCGCCTCCGTCACCGACATGCCCAGCACGTCACTGATGGAGCGCCCGCGCAGCGTGTACGCCAGCACCTCGGGCGTGAAGCGCCGCCCTTCGCACCGCTCGCACACCGAGGTCACCCCCGCCATCATCGCCAGGTCGGTGTACACCAGCCCGAGTCCGTTGCAGTGCGGGCAGGCACCCTCCGAATTCGCGCTGAACAGCGACGCCTTCACCCCGTTGGCCTTGGCGAACGCGGTACGGATCGGGCCCAGCAGCCCGGTGTACGTCGCCGGGTTGGAGCGCCGGGACCCCCGGATCGGCGACTGGTCGGCGACCGCGACCCCCTCGCGCGGGGACACGGACCCGTGGATCAGCGAACTCTTCCCCGATCCGGCCACCCCGGTCACCACCGTCAGCACACCCAGCGGGACATCCACGTCCACCCCGCGCAGGTTGTGCCGGTCGGCGCCGCGCACCGCGATGTGCCCGCGCGGGGCGCGCAGCCGGTCGGGACCGCGCAGCCGCGCCCGGTGCTCCAGATGCCGCCCGGTCAGCGTCCCCGACGCCCGCAGCCCGGCCAGGTCCCCCGCGTAGCAGACCTCCCCGCCCGCCGCGCCGGCGCCGGGGCCGAGGTCGATCACGTGGTCGGCGATCGCGATCACCTCCGGCTTGTGCTCGACGACCAGCACGGTGTTGCCCTTGTCGCGCAGCCGCAGCAGCAGATCGTTCATCCGCCGGATGTCGTGCGGGTGCAGCCCGGTGGTCGGCTCGTCGAAGATGTAGGTGACGTCGGTGATGCTCGACCCCAGGTGCCGCACCATCTTCACCCGCTGCGCCTCGCCGCCGGAGAGGGTCCCGGCCGGGCGGTCGAGGGAGAGGTAGCCGAGGCCGATCTCCACCAGCGAGTCCAGCAGGTCCCGCAGGTTCTCCAGCAGCGGGGCGACGGACTCGTCGTGGACATCGCGCAGGAAGGCCGCCAGGTCGCTGATCTGCGCCGAGGAGCAGTCGGCGATGTTCCAGCCGTTGATCCGGGCTCCGAGCGCGGCGGCGTTCAGCCGGGCGCCGCCGCAGTCGGGACACGGCGCGAACCGCACCGCCCGGTCCACGAACGCCCGGATGTGCGGCTGCATGGCCTCCCGGTCCTTGGACAGGAACACCCGCTGGACCTTCACCAGCAGGCCCTCGTAGGTGATGTTGTGGGTGCCGGCCTTGATCTTGGTCGCCGGCTTGTGCAGGAAGTCGTCCCACTGCTGCTCGGTGAAGTCCTTGAGCGGGGTGTCCGGGTCGTAGAGCCCGGAGAGCACCATCGTCTGCCAGTACCAGTTGTCGACGGCGAAGTTGGGGACGGTGATCGCGCCCTGGTTGAGGGTCAGTTCGCGGTCGACGAGCTGGTCGACGTCGATCTCGGAGACCTCGCCGAGACCTTCGCAGCGCTGGCACATGCCCTCGGCGCTGTTGAAGCTGAAGGCGCTTGAGGTGCCCACGTACGGGGTGCCGAGGCGGCTGAAGACGATCCGCAGCATGGTGTAGGCGTCGGTGGCGGTGCCTACGGTGGAGCGGGAGTTGGCGCCCATCCGCTCCTGGTCGACGACGATCGCGGCGGTCAGATGGTGCAGCCCGTCCACCTCGGGGCGGGCCTGGCGCGGCATGAAGGACTGGATGAACGCCGTGTAGGTCTCGTTGATCAGCCGCTGCGACTCGGCGGCGATGGTGCCGAAGACCAGCGAGGACTTCCCGGAGCCCGACACACCGGTGAAGACGGTGAGCCGGCGCTTGGGTATGTCGACGTCCACCTTCCGCAGATTGTTCTCCCGGGCGCCCCGGACCTGGATGACGTCGTGGCTGTCCGCGACGGAGGCGGCGGCGGGCGTGTGGTGCATGGCGGGATGTCTCCTCGGTGAGGGAGGGCGGTGTGACGATGGGCGGCGTACAGCGTACTCTATACGTAGTACAGAGTACGCTGTACGCATACGATGCCGGTGCGGCCCACCGGCCCACGCCGCAACCCGGCCCCGGAGCGGCACCCGACCCCGGAGACAATGAGCCCATGGACACCGACCGGGAGAGGGACGTCACCCGCTCACTCCGCCTGCTGTGGCGCGAGCCCGGCCCCCCGCCCTCCACCGGCCGCGGCCCCCGCCCGGCCCGCAGCGTCGACGAGGTGGTCCGTACCGCCATCGCCATCGCCGACACCGACGGCCTCGACGCCGTCACCATGCGCCGCGTCGCCCAGGACCTCCGCGTCACCCCCATGACGCTCTACACCTACGTCCCCGGCAAGGCCGACCTCCTCGACCTCATGCTCGACACCGTCTACCAGGACATGCCGCGCGCCCCCTACCCGCCCGGCGCCACCTGGCGCGACCGCGTCACCGCCGTCGCCGACGACAACCGCGCCCTCTACCAGCGCCACCCCTGGGTCGCCCGGCTCCCCACCACCCGCCCACCGCTGGGCCCCGGCGTCCTCGCCAAGTACGAACACGAACTGCGCGCCCTCGACGGCCTCGGCCTCGACGACCTGGAGATGGACGCCGCCCTCGCCCACCTCCTCGCCTTCGTCCACGGCACCGCCCGCGCCGCCCTCGACCAGCGCACCACCGAACGCGAGAGCGCCCTCAGCGACCAGGAGTGGTGGGACACCCACGGCCCCGCCCTCGCCCAGGTCCACGACCCGGCGCGCTTCCCGCTCGCCAGCCGGGTCGGCCTCGCCGCCGGGACCGCCCACCAGCACGCCCACGCCCCCGACCACGGCTACGCCTTCGGCCTCGCCCGCGTCCTCGACGGCCTCGCCGCCCTCATCGACCGCGACCGGCGCGCACCGTAAAGCGCGCGCACCCCACCACTACCAGCGAACCCCCGCCACCCCAGGCGCCCCTCCGTGCCCCCTGCTCACCACCGGCCCCACACCGCTTCACTGGCCCCACGACAGCGGCACGCATCAGGAGTTCATGGTGACAGCGGTGACGTCGGCGACGGCGGCAGCCACGACGACGGGGGCAACGGCAGCGGCAGCGGGAACGGCGGCCACGGCGGGACGTACCGGACGGCTGGGCGCCCTCATCCGCCTCGGCAGGCCCAAGTTCCTCTTCCACAGCCTGCTGGCGCTGTGCGCCGGAACCGAACTCGCCGCCCACGCCGGAGCCCACCCCGACACCGCGCTCCTCGCCCTCGTCCTCGCCTTCGGCTGCTGCGCCCACCTCATGACGTACTACTGCAACGACTACTTCGACCTGGAGGCCGACCGCGCCAACCCCGCCCCCACCGCCTGGTCCGGCGGCAGCCGCGTCCTCACCGACCGCGCCGTCACCCCGACCACCGCACTGGGCACCGCCTTCGTCCTCCTCCTCGCCTCCGTCGTCCTCCTCACCCTCCTGCCCACCCCCGGCACCCGGCTGCTGGCGGCCGGATTCCTGCTGCTCGCCTGGTTCTACACCGCGCCCCCGCTGCGCCTGAACTACCGGGCGGTCGGCGAACTCGCCTGCGCCCTCTCCCTGCACGGCCTGCTCCCCCTGCTGGCCTGCCTCGCCCAGCTCGGCGGCATCCCCGCCACCGCCTGGGCCTGCGTCGGAGCCCTCGCGGCGTTCCAGTACCTCCAGCTGCTGGTCCTCAACCTCGCCGACCTGCACGGCGATCTCCGCGTCGGCAAGATCACCGTCGCCGGGGTGCTGGGCCCGCGCCGTACCGTCCGGCTGTACGCGGCCGGGCAGGCGCTCACCTACGCCGCCGTCGCCGCCGCGGGGCTCACCGGCACCGTCCCCACCTGGACCGCCGTGCTCCTGCTCGCCACCCTCCCGCTGCCCTGGGCGGCGGCCCGCGCCATGCGCACCGGCGACCTCACCACCCCCACCACCACGGCGGCCACCCTCCAGCTCCCGCTCGCCTCCGCCGCCGTCGTCCTCGGCTGCACCCTCGCCGCCTGGGACGGCCGGATCACCACCTGGCTCGCGCTGAAGGCCGCCGCCCTGACCGGGTTCGCCGTCTGGTGGCTCCGCACCCGGCGCCGGACACCGGCCACGGGGTGCTGACGCCGCCCGCCCGCGCGTCCATAAAATTAACTGTGGCGCGGGCGGAGGTTTTTTGGAGTGTAGTT
>NZ_JBHWJL010000375.1:0-4355 GCF_042731495.1 Streptomyces sp. NPDC059853 | reverse complement strand
GGGGCGGCTCCCCCGCCGTCCGGCGGCCCGCCCCCGCCGGGTCCTGGCCGGCGCCCCGCCCCGGCGGCGGGCGCGGCTGGGCGCTGGCCTACGCGCTCACCCCGGCGCTGCGGGCGCTGCTGCTGTGGGTGGCCTGGGTGCCCTCGCTGCTGCTGGCCTACGTGCTGCCGTCCTCCGGCGGCGCCGCCGAACTGGCGCTGCGGCTCCCGGCGCTGGTGGTGCTGGGCATGGTGTGTCACGCGCTGTTCCTCACCGCGGCGGTCCGGCTGGCCGGACGGGCGCTGCGGCCCGGCACGCACCCGGTGCACAGCGTGCCGGGCTGGGCGGCCTGGCTGACGCACGATCTGATGGACACCTCCCGGCGCACGCTGTTCCCGCTGTACGCCTCGCTGTTCACCCCGGTGTGGCTGCGGATGCAGGGGGCGCGGATCGGGCGCGGCGTAGAGGCGTCCACGGTGCTGGCGCTGCCCTCACTGCTGCGGGTGCGGGACGCGGCGTTCCTGGCGGACCAGGTGCTGGCGGCGCCGTACGAACTGCGCGGCGGCTGGGTACGGCTGGGGGTCAGCCGGGTGGGCGAGCGGGCCTTCGTCGGCAACTCGGGCCTGGTGGGCCCGGGCCGGCGCGTGGCCGACGAGGCGCTGGTCGGTGTGCTGACGGACACTCCGGAGCAGGTGCCGGCGGGCTCGTCGTGGCTGGGCAATCCGGCGCTGCGGCTGCGCCGGGTGGCCGAGCCGCACGAGGTGGCCCGTACCTACGCGCCGCCGCCGCGGCTGCGGGTGGCGCGGGCGGCCGTGGAACTGTGCCGGGCGGTGCCGCTGCTGCTGGCCGGGATGCTGCGGCTGGCGGTGCTGGCGGCGCTGCTGCTGGTGTGGAGCACCGGCGGCGGCTGGGCGGTGCTGCTGGTGTGCGGTCCGCTGCTGTGCGCGGCGGGGCTGGTCGCGGGCGCGCTGACCACGGCGGCCAAGTGGCTGCTGATGGGGCGGTTCCGGGCCGGGCGGCATCCGCTGTGGAGCGCGTTCGTGTGGCGCAACGAGTTGTACGACTGCTTCGTCGAGGTGCTCGCGGTGCCGTGGCTGGTGCAGCCGGCGACGGGCACGCCGCTGCTGAACGGGTGGCTGCGCAGCCTGGGCGCGCGGGTGGGGCGCGGCGTGTGGTGCGAGTCGCACTGGCTGCCGGAGCCGGACCTGGTGCGGCTGGGCGAGGGGGCGAGCGTGAACCGGGGCTGTGTGCTCCAGACGCATCTCTTCCACGACCGGGTGATGCGTCTTGACGGGGTGGCGGTCGCCGCGGCGGGCACCGTGGGGCCGCACAGCATCACGCTGCCGGGCAGCGAGGTCGGCGCGGGCGCCTCGGTGGGGGCCGGTTCGCTGGTGATGGCGGCCGAGCGGGTGCCGGGCGGCGGGCGCTGGCAGGGGAATCCGGTCCGGCCGCTGGTCGCCGGCCGGCCCGCGGAGCAGCCGGCCCGGACGGCCGGCTGACGGTGCGGGGCCGGGCCGCCGCCGCTGGGCCGGCGGCCCGGCCCCGCGCACGACCGCCGACGGGCTACCCGTCCTCCTCCGGGGCGGCCAGCGCGTCCGGATCGGGGCGGGTGGGCAGCACCTCGGCGATCCAGTGGGCCGCCGTGGTCTCCATGTCCACGTCGCTGCGGCAGCGCTCCGACAGCAGCAGCCGGTGTTCCAGCAGTTCGTGGTAGAGCTGGGCGGTGTCGATGCTGCCGCGCAGTTCGCGGGGGACCAGACGCACCGCGGGGCGGAAGACGTCACGCACCCAGCGGTGGGCCAGCACCTCGGGGCGGGCGCCGAGCGGGTCGCCGGGCGCGTAGTCCTCCTGGCCGGCCATCCAGGTCTCCAGGTCGTTCAGCAGACTGCGGGCCTGGTTCTCCTCGGCGTCCAGGCCGGTCAGCCGCAGCAGTTGCCGCTGGTGGTGTCCGGCGTCCACGACCTTGGGCAGGAAGGCCACCTTGTCGCCGTCCGGGGAGCGCTGGATCTGCATCTCGGCGACGTCGAAGCCCAGATCGTTGAGCCGCCGGATCCGGCGGTCGATGTAGTGCCGCTTGTCGCGCGGGTAGACGGAGGTGCGGGTCAGTTCGTGCCACAGCTCGCCGTACCGCTCGACGATGGCCAGGCCGAAGGCGACCGGGTCGACGGCCGGGTGCAGACTGCCGCCCGCCTCCAGATCCATCAGCTCGCCCGCGATGTTCACCTGGGCGACCTCGATGTCGTACGCGCGCTGCCCGTCCGTCAGCCGGGGCTGGATCTGCCCGGTCTCGGCGTCCACCAGATAGGCGGCGTACGCGCCCGCGTCGCGGCGGAAGAGGGTGTTGGACAGCGAGCAGTCGCCCCAGGCGAAGCCGCTCAGGTGCAGCCGCACCAGCAGGACGGCCAGCGCGTCCAGCAGCCGCTTGATGGTGTCCGGGCGCATGGTGGTCTCGAACATCGAGCGGTAGGGCAGCGAGCCCTTCAGCTGCCGGGTGATGAGCACCGGTTCCAGCGGTTCGCCCTCGGCGCCGGTGCGGCCGGTGACCACGGCGAGCGGGTCGACGGCCGGTACCGCGAGCCGGTCCAGGTCGCGCAGCAGGGCGTACTCGCGCACCGCCGCCCACTCCCCCACCTCCTTGACGGCGACCACCTCGTCGCCCGCGCGGGCGAAGCGCACCACGTGCCGGGAGATGCCGCGGGGCAGGGCCACCAGGTGCTCCTCGGGCCACCGTTCCAGGGGGACGTCCCAGGGCAGGTCGAGCAGTGTCGCCGGGTGCGAGGGGTCGGTGGCGGTGATCCGGAGGTCCATGGCCCCAGTGTGCGGCAGGGGGCGCGCGGCGCGGCACGGGGGCGCCGGATCGCGGACACAGCGGTGCGCCGGGGCGGTGGCCTGGTTGCATGGGTACCGACCACGACCCCGAACGGCGGGAGATGACACGATGACGGGACAGGCGCAGATCGGTGTGACCGGACTGGCGGTGATGGGGCGCAACCTGGCGCGCAACCTCGCCCGGCACGGCCATGTGGTGGCGGTGCACAACCGGACGGCGGCCAGGACCCGGCAGTTGGTGGAGGAGTTCGGCCACGAGGGTGAGTTCGTGCCGGCGGAGTCGGCGGCGGATTTCGTGGCCTCGCTGCGCCGCCCGCGCCGGCTGGTGATCATGGTGAAGGCCGGGGCGGCCACCGACGCGGTGATCGACGAGTTCGCGCCGCTGCTGGAGAGCGGCGATGTGATCGTGGACGGCGGCAACGCGCACTTCGAGGACACCCGGCGGCGCGAGGCGGCGCTGCGCGAGCGGGGGCTGCACTTCGTGGGCTGCGGCATCTCCGGCGGTGAGGAGGGCGCGCTGAACGGTCCGTCCATCATGCCGGGCGGCTCCGCCGAGTCCTACCGGAGCCTGGGCCCGCTGCTGGAGTCGATCGCCGCGCGGGTGGACGGCGAGCCGTGCTGCACGCACATCGGCCCGGACGGGGCCGGCCACTTCGTGAAGATGGTGCACAACGGCATCGAGTACGCCGACATGCAGCTGATCGCGGAGGCCTACGACCTGCTGCGCCGGGTGGCGGGGTACGAGCCGGCCCGGATCGCCGAGGTGTTCCGCACCTGGAACCAGGGGCGGCTGGACTCGTATCTGATCGAGATCACCGCCGAGGTGCTGGGGCACACCGACGCGGCCACCGGCCGGCCGTTCGTGGACGTGGTGGCGGACGCGGCGGAGCAGAAGGGCACCGGGCGGTGGACGGTGCAGACGGCGCTGGACCTCGGGGTGCCGGTGTCCGGGATCGCGGAGGCGGTGTTCGCGCGGTCGCTGTCGGGGCACGGCGCGCTGCGCGGGGCGGCGCAGCAACTGCCGGGTCCGGTGCGCCCCGAGCTGCACCCGGACGACGCGGCGCAGTTCGCGGACCAGGTGGAGGCGGCGCTGTACGCGTCGAAGATCGTGGCGTACGCGCAGGGCTGGCACCAGATCACGGCGGGCAGCGCGGAGTACGGCTGGGACATCGACCCGGGCGCGGTGGCGGCGATCTGGCGCGGTGGCTGCATCATCCGGGCGCGGTTCCTGGACGAGATCCGGGCGGCGTACGCGGGCGGGAAGCCGCCGGTGACGCTGCTGACGGACCCGACCTTCCGGGAGGCGCTGGAGCGGGCGCAGAACGCCTGGCGGCATGTGGTGGCCACGGCGGCGCAGCTGGGGGTCCCGGCGCCCGGGTTCTCGGCGGCGCTGGCGTACTACGACGCGCTGCGGGCCGAGCGGCTGCCGGCGGCGCTGGTGCAGGGGCAGCGGGACTACTTCGGGGCGCACACCTACCGGCGCACCGACCGGGAGGGGTCGTTCCACACGCTGTGGGGGCAGGACCGTTCGGAGGTGGAGGCCTGAG
>NZ_JBHWJL010000374.1:0-4365 GCF_042731495.1 Streptomyces sp. NPDC059853 | reverse complement strand
GCCGGGCGGGTTGCCGGGGTTGCCGGGGTTGCCGGGCTCTCCCGGCTCCCCGGGGTTGCCGGAGCCGCCGCCGCAGGTGATGCCGTTGACGGCGAAGCTGGTGGGGGCGGTGTTGGTGCCGCTGTAGGTGAACTGCGCGCCGGTGGTGACGCTGCCGCCGTTCGCGGCGATACCGGCGTTGTGGGCGGCGTTGCGGACGGTGATGTCGCGGCCGGACTGCGACCACTGGCCGTTCCAGCCGCCCGCCAGGGTCTGGTTGCCGGAGTAGGAGTAGGTGAGGGTCCAGCCGTTCACGGCCGTGGTGCCGGAGTTGGTGATGGTGACGTCGGTGGTGAAGCCGGAGCCCCAGTCATTGGTGCGGTAGTCCACCGAGCACTCCACGGCGGCGGCGGAAGCCGTGCCCTGGAGCATTCCGCCGGTGCCGAGCGCGGTGGCGATCATCGCTCCGGTGGCAAGCAGGGCGCCGCGTCTGCGGCGACGGGGAAGTGGGGGGTTGGTGCGGCTCATCACAGTTCCCTCTCGTCCTCGAAAGGTCCTGCACCGCGAGTGCGGTGCGTCATGGAAGCGCTCCCACTAGCTGGGAGGAAAGTAGCGCCCAATCCACCGGTGCGCCAGATGTCTGTTCAGAAATTGTGCCCATGAAGTCACCAGAAGGTCAGATACTGCACGGAAACCACGAGACGGTCATGACCCCGCGTCAAAGGTCTTGACACATACGCGTCATAGTCACACGCTTGGGAGCGCTCCCACTAGCTATGGGGCACGCACCCTCTGGCAGCACTCCAGAACCACCCGCACCGCCTCGCACGTCCACGTGGCTAAGGTGTTTCGCGCACCGCCGACCCCCTCGTACGAATCCGGGTAAGCCCGTGGACTACTGCATAACCTGCCGCCGCCACCTCAACGGCGCCTTGACATGTCCAGGATGTGGCGAAGTGACCTCCTGGCAGCCCGCGCACCGCGACCCGGCCGCTGCGGCGCCACCACCGGCCGGGGCCGACCGGGCCACCGACGCCGCGTCCGAGTCCGCCTCCGCACCGGAGGGTGCGGAGGAGCCGGCGGACGGTACGGGCGGCGGTGACGCCACGGCTGCCGGGCCGGAGGGCGAGGGCTCGGCCACCGCCGGGGAGAGCGGCGCGCCCCGGGACGGCACGGAGGCGGACGCGGAGGACGGCGCCGCCGACGGCGATCGGGAGGACGCGGAGGACCGGGACGATTCCGGTGACCCGGAGCGTGCCGGCGAGTCCCCGCCCCCGGACGCCTCCAGTTCCGGACGGGTCAGCCCGCCTCCCAGTGATACCGGTGCCCCCACGGAAGGCGCCTCGCCCGACCCGACCGAGAGCGATCCGGGACCGGACGATTCCTCTCCCCCGCCCTCCGACGACAGCAGCGGCGGCGGCAGTGGCAGCAACGGCGGCGACGGCGACGCGGGCGGCAACGGCGGCGGGGGCGAGGACGACGACAACGGGGACAGCGGCGGCGGGAGTTGCTGGCTGTGGTGGTGCTCGTGACCCGGCACGGACCGGACCTGCCCCACCGCACGCCGGAAACCCCGGCCGGCGAGGGAACGCCGACCGGGGCTCCGGGCGTGGGTGCGTGGGTGCGTGGGGTCGTTCGGGATGAGTCTGCCCGCTACGCGCCGTCCCCGAACAGTTCGGAGTAGGTCGCCAGCGCGATGGCGATGTCCGCCTGCGCCCAGAAGCGGTGGTACTCGAACGTCGGCGCGGGGCCGCCGTTCAGATGGGCCTCGACCTTCGGCCAGTCCGGGTCGTCGTGGTAGAAGGACCGGATCGAGTCGAAGGTGGAACCCGGCTCGATCACGTCGCCGTTGGGCATCTGACCGCTCCAGCCCGACGGGATGTACACCGGGTCGTTGAAGCGGGAGAAGTCCCCGCGCTCCTCGGGCACCGCGATGCCGAGGCCGTCGGAGTTGGCCCACAGCGCGTCCAGCAGCCCGGCCGCCGTGTCCCGCGCGGCCGTGTCACCGGTGGCGGCGGCGTAGTACGACAGGGCGTTGGCCAGCGAACCGGTCACCCCGACGTCCTGGGTGTACTCGGTGACCGTGACGTGCAGCCCGGAGTTGCTGCCCGGGTTGGCCGGGTTCCAGGTGTCCGGGCTGCCGGACCAGGACAGGGTGGAGGGGATGCTGAAGTCCCCGCCAGTGCCGAGGGTCACGTGCTCCAGGACCCAGTCGACCCACTTGTCGAGGACCTCGCCCGCCAGCGCGTCACCGGACTCGTAGAAGTACTCGGCCATCCGCTGCATCGACCACGCCTGCATGCCGAACCACTGGTTGGACGGCGGGTCGCGGTAGACGGGCGCCTCGTCGTAGTACAGCCCGTAGAAGGTCGGGGTGCCGGCCGGCGGGGTGGCGTACGAGCCCTCCCAGCTGTTGGTGGCACCGCCCGCGATGCCGCCCTCGTCGGACTGGAGCCAGCGGTAGAACTCCACCATCCGCTCCAGGGACTGGCCCCAGTCCTGCCCGGCGCTCGGGGAGTCCGGGATCAGCGCGGAGTCGGTGCTCAGGGCGTACGCGGCCAGCGGGTTCTGGTAGCCGAAGTGCGCGTGGCTGCTGCCGATGCGGTAGGCCCAGCCGGCGTTCGGATCCAGCGCGCCGCCCCAGCTGTAGTACCAGGACATCAGGTAGTGGGCGCTGTTCTTGCCGCTGCCCGCCGGGCAGGAGGTGGCGCCGACGCAGTCGCCCGCCCGCTTGAAGTACTTGTCGTACATCGAGTAGCGCAGGTAGTCGCCCATCTTGGCGGCCTTGTCGACCGTGGCGGCCACGGCGGAGGCGTTGCCCTGCTCGGCGGCCCACTGGTTGGCCCAGTAGGCGGCCTGGACGGCGCGGGCGTCGGCGTCCGGCGCGTTGGTGTAGCGCCACTGCTGCGAGTAGCCCTGGTCACCGGTGAAGAGGTCGAGGTAGCCGTTGTCCCCGCCGTAGCTGAAGTCCTCGCAGGAGGGGTGGGGCACGGTTTCCCACACCGATTCCTGTGAACCGCGCTGGAAGGTGTTGATGAACGACGGTCCCTCGGTGTCCGGGCCGCCCCCGCACGGATTGCCGGGGCTGTTGCCGAAGCCGTAGACGTTGTCGACGTCCTGGAGCCAGTGCATGCCGTAGATGTCGGCGGTGCCGTAGGTGGACGTCAGCTCGCCCGCGATCGGGTCCTGGCCGACGGACACGCCCGGGTCCAGCGGCGAGGGGTACGCGGAGGGGTCGGTGTGCTCGGCCGCGTAGGTGGCCGGACTCGACGGGTTGTAGAAGCTGTTGGTGGGCTGGTCGACGGAGCCGGGGATCATGTACTGCTCCATCAGCTCCCAGGCGTCGTTGAACGGCGCCCAGTCACCGGTGACCTTGCCGTACTGCGCCTCCAGCCAGATCAGATACGAGTACGCCTCGGAAGTCGTCTCGTGTCCGTGGTCGGGGGCTTCGACGATCAGGGTCTCCACGGAGTGGTACGGGATCCCCTCGGGCGAGAAGTAGCCGTTCGCGGGGTCCTTGATCGTGTCGTACAGCTCCAGGAACTGGTCCTCGAAGCGCAGCGCGCCCGGGCCGTCCGTGAGCGGGACGGGCGCGGCGCTGCTCGGTGCGGCGGTGGCGGTCAGTCCCAGCGGGAGCGACAGCGCCAGCAGTCCGGCGACCCACAGCTTGCGGGTCCCGCGGGTCCTGCGGGAGGGGTGGGGCGGGTGGGGTTCGTGTGGTCTCGCTCGGGTCGGGGTCCCGATGAGTGATCCAGGCCGGATACGCATCGCGCCTCCTCGCGGCTCGGTGGGGGTGAGAGGCTGTGCCGGCTGTGCTACTCCAGACCAATGGGAGCGCTCCCAAGGATTCTGTCTACGAGGTGTACACGTCAACCCCTCGGAAAGCCGGGTTCGGCGGTTATTTCTCGAACACCCCCTTGGCGGATGGGGGGTTCGTGTCCTACGGTCCCTTCAACCAGTGGGAGCGGTTCCAAGCTCCGGCGGACGCCCTGGACGACGCGTCATCCATGCCGGACCTCTGTTCCGCCCCCACCCACCCCCACAACCCACGACCCCCACAACGCACGAGTCGCCCGGGTGTCATGGCCGCGACGTTCACTGCCGTACGGCGGGGCGGACGTACGGGCCGGCCACCGAGCGCGTACCGCCGCGGCCCCGGCACCTGGCGAACCGTCACCGGCACCACAGAGCAGCAGAACACTCCAACCCCCACAACGGAGGAAGACTGCGATGAGCCGCACCAACCCCCCGCACGAACATCCCCCGCAGCGCCGTGACCGCCGCGGACGCCGGATCGCCCTGGCGGCCGGCGCGCTCCTCGGCGCCGGGGCGCTGACGGTGACCACGCTCAGCACCGCCTCGGCCGGCGAGAGCCCCAGCACCCTG
>NZ_JBHWJL010000373.1:0-4429 GCF_042731495.1 Streptomyces sp. NPDC059853 | reverse complement strand
GCCGGACCCACCCGGCGCGCGCCCGTGCGGCCGCGTGCCGGGGCGTCGGCCTTCGCCCGGGAAGGGCTCAGTTCAGGGCCGCCACCTTCTCCCGGTAGCCGCGGACCGCCAGTGAGTCGCGGTACGGGTCCAGGCGGCGTTCGAAGTCCTGGAGGTATTCGTGGGCCCGTGCCGAGCGCATGTCGGCCGCCTGCTGGGCCGCCTCCACCGCCAGCGCGCACGCGTGGTCCACGTCGCCGAGTCCCAGCTTCGCCGTGGCCAGCACCACCCGGCAGAACAGCCGGCTGCGCGCGTAGCCGTTGCCGCGCAGTTGCAGTGACCGTTCCGCGTACCGTGCCGCGGTCCGGTACTGCTGGAGGTCGCGGTGGCAGTGGCCGAACTCGTCGGCCAGCTGCGCCTCGTCGAAGAACCGGGCCCAGGTGGGCACGTCCTCCCCCGGCCGGGCCGACTCCAGGGCGCGTTCGGCGCGGGCCAGCGCCGCCGAGCAGGCGCGTACCTCTCCGAGGAGCCCGTGGCCGCGCGCCTCCACGGCGTGCAGCAGGGCCTGCACGGCCGGGGCCACCGAGCTGGCCATGCCCTGCTGTGCCACCCGGGCGAGCTGGACGGCTTCCCTGCCGTGTCCCAGGTAGACGGCCTGCCTGCTCATCGACACCAGGACGTAGCTGCCGTAGGAGCGGTCCCCGGCGGCCTGGGCCAGGCGCAGTGCCTGCACGAAGTACCGCTGGGCGAGCCCGTGGGCGGCGATGTCGTACGCCGTCCAGCCGGCGAGCCGGGTGAGGTCGGCGGCGGCGGAGAACAGCCGGCGGCCGGTCTGTTCCCCGTAGGTGCCGCGCAGCATGGGTTCCAGTTCGTGTTCCAGGTAGCGCACGAGGGCTTGCCGTGCGTGGCCGCCGCCGTAGGCGTTGTCGAGGGCGCGGAACAGTTCGGCGACCGAGCGCAGCGCCGCGATGTCGCCGCCGGTGACGCGCTGGCCGGGGCCGCGTTCGACGCGGTCGGCCGCTCCGGGGCGGCCGGTGGCGACGGCGGCGGCGGCGCGGTGCCGGGACTGTTCCGGGACGCGGGCGTGGCCGGTGAGGCCGGCCAGGCTGGGCAGTCCGGTGATGCCGCCGACCGGGTCGGGCGGGTCACCGCGCGCCACCCGGTCGTCGGGGCGGCCGATGAGCCAGTCCCGGCTGGGGACCACCAGGCCCGCCGGGGTGAAGGCGATCTTGCGCAGTTCGGCGTAGCTTCCGGAGTCCTTGCGCCACAGGCCGGCGACGATGTCGACGGCTTCGGCCGGGGTGGCGGCGAACTCCAGACCCGCGTAGACGGGGGCGCAGGCTTCCAGGCCGAGGTCCTGGGCGGAGAGCCGGCGGCCGAGCCGGCGGGTGAAGACCTCGGCGATCAGCGCGGGGGTGGTGCCGCGCGGTCGCTGGCCGCGCAGCCAGCGGGTGACGGAGGTCTTGTCGTACCGCAGGTCGAGCCCGTGTTCGAGGCCGAGCTGGTCGACCCGTCGGGCGAGCCCGGCGTGCGAGAAGCCCGCCTCGGCGATCAGGGCCGCCAGTTGCCGGTTGGGAGTGCGCTGCCCGGAGGGCGAGGACGCGGACTTGGCGTGCGGCGGTGGTGGGGGTACGGAGGGGGTGCCTCCGGGTCGTTCCGTGGACATCGGCGATGCGGTCTCCTGCCTTACGGCTGTGCGGCTGGAACGGCGTGAATGTAACGGTCTCTCCCCACGTGATCGTCGCGTGTGCGGAGGATTCATCCATATGTGTGAGGACCGGGGCACACGCTTACCTGTCGGAGTGCGGCCGTACAGTGGTTCGGGACGCTTCACGCGTCGTGGTTCTTCACCGGGAGAGTGAGCGGCAGTGAGCGAGCTGCGCTTTGTCCATCTGGGCTTCGGGGACGAAGCCGTCGAGTATCACGCGGCCTGGCAGGAGCAGCGGCGGGTGCACACCGCGCGCTTCGCGGACGAGATTCCGGACACCTGCCTGCTGCTGGAGCACCAGTCGGTGTACACCGCCGGCCGGCGCACCGAGGACAGTGAACGGCCGCTGGACGGCACGCCGGTCATCGACATCGACCGGGGGGGCAAGATCACCTGGCACGGTCCCGGGCAGCTGGTGGGGTATCCGATCCTGAAGCTGCCGCGTCCGGTCGATGTGATCGCGCACGTGCGGCGGCTGGAGGAGGCGGTCATCCGTACGTGTGCGGAGTTCGGCCTGGAAACCACCCGGGTGGAGGGGCGCAGCGGCGTGTGGGTGCTGGGCTCGGAGCTGCCCGGGCGCGGGGGGCTCGCGCTGGACTTCGATCCGCGGCTGAACGACGAGGAGTTCGATCCGCGGCTGGCGGGTCCGGAGTACGCGCCGTCGAACGCGGGGCAGCGCGGTGAGGACCGCAAGCTGTGCGCGATCGGGATCCGGGTGGCGAAGGGCGTGACGATGCACGGCTTCGCGCTGAACTGCGACCCGGACAACACCTTCTACGACCGGATCGTGCCGTGCGGGATCCGGGACGCGGGTGTGACATCGCTCTCCCAGGAGCTGGGGCGGCGGGTGCCGGTGGCGGAGGTGCTGCCGGTGGTGGAGAAGCACCTGCGGGTGGTGCTGGAGGATACGGTCCCCCTCCCCCGCGCGGTCTGACCTCATAAGCACAGGCGTACGCTGAGATACGCCGAGGAATCAAAAGTGGTAGGGAGGCGGACGTGTCCGCTGTCGCGCCCGACGGTCGTAAGATGCTGCGCCTTGAGGTCCGGAACAGCCAGACCCCGATCGAACGCAAGCCCGAATGGATCAAGACCAGGGCCGTCATGGGCCCTGAGTACAAGGACCTGCTGGGTCTGGTGAAGCGGGAGGGGCTGCACACGGTCTGCCAGGAGGCGGGCTGTCCCAACATCTTCGAATGCTGGGAGGACCGTGAGGCGACCTTCCTGATCGGCGGGGAGCAGTGCACGCGGCGCTGCGACTTCTGCCAGATCGACACCGGCAAGCCGGCCGAGTTCGACCGGGACGAGCCGCGCCGGGTGGCGGAGTCGGTCCGGCAGATGGAGCTGAAGTACGCCACCGTCACCGGCGTCGCGCGCGACGACCTGGAGGACGGCGGGGCCTGGCTGTACGCGGAGACGGTGCGGCAGATCCACGCGCTGCTGCCGGGGACCGGTGTGGAGCTGCTGATCCCGGACTTCAACGCAGTGCCGGAGCAGCTGGCGGAGGTGTTCTCCTCGCGGCCCGAGGTGCTGGCGCACAACGTGGAGACGGTGCCGCGGATCTTCAAGCGGATCCGGCCCGGGTTCCGCTACGAGCGGTCGCTGGAGGTGATCACCCGGGCCCGTGAGGCGGGGCTGGTCACCAAGTCGAACCTGATCCTGGGGCTGGGTGAGACCCGCGAGGAGATCAGCGACGCGCTGCGGCAGATGCACGACGCGGGTACCGAGCTGGTCACGATCACGCAGTATCTGCGGCCCACGCCCCGGCACCACCCCGTGGAGCGGTGGGTGAAGCCGGACGAGTTCGTGGAGCTGCAGCAGGAGGCCGAGGAGATCGGTTACGCAGGGGTGATGTCCGGTCCGCTGGTGCGTTCGTCGTACCGGGCCGGGCGGCTGTACCAGCAGGCGCTGGAGCGGCGCGCGGCGCAGTCCCCGGCCGCGTGAGGGCCTGGGCGCCGGCGTCTGGGCCGCCCCAGGCGCCGGTGCCCGTAGGACGGCCGTAAACTTGCCGGCATGGCGCGGAAGGACAAGGAACAAGATTCCGAGAACCCAGGGCGGCTCAAGCAGATCGCTCTGACGTACAAGATGACCAAGCGGGTCGATCGCTGGATCGGTCTGGTCATCTCTGCTGTCGGCCTGGGCACCTTCGGTGTGGTCCTTGGCATCGGCTTTCTGATCGGGCACCCGATCTATCTGGGGATTCTGGGCTTCCTGGTCGCGTTGCTGACCACGGCCATTGTCTTCGGGCGGCGGGCCGAGCGTGCCGCTTTCAGCCAGATGGAGGGGCAGCCGGGGGCGGCTGCCGCGGTGCTGGAGAACCTGCGGCGCGGGTTCGTCTTCACCCCGGCGGTGGCGATCAACCGGAACCAGGACGTGGTGCACCGGGCGGTCGGCAAGTGCGGCGTGGTGCTGGTCGGCGAAGGCAATCCGAACCGGCTGAAGACGCTGATGGCGGCGGAGAAGCGCCGGATGAACCGGGTGGTCTCGGACGTGCCCGTGCACGATGTGATCGTGGGCACCGGCGAGGACCAGGTGCCGCTGAAGAAGCTGCGGACGAAGGTCATGAAGTTCCCGCGGGTGCTGCCCGGCCACCGGGTGACCGAGGTGAACGACCGGCTGCGCGCCATGGGTGACCTGATGAGCAACATGCCGCTGCCGAAGGGGCCGATGCCCAAGGGGATGCGGCTTCCGAAGGGCGGACCGCAGCAGCGCCGGGGGCGCTGAGCGGGGACGGAGTACGAGGCG
>NZ_JBHWJL010000372.1:0-4461 GCF_042731495.1 Streptomyces sp. NPDC059853 | reverse complement strand
CGACGGCACGGTCCGCATCGACGCCACCCTGGCCGACTCGGCCGACAGCGAGGCCGCCCAGCGCACGGTGGAACGGCTGCGGACGGCCGTCCACGCGATCGACGGCGCCGACGCCCTGGTCGGCGGCTACACCGCCCAGCAGTACGACACCCAGGAGACCGCGAGCCGGGACCGGCTGATCATCGTGCCCATCGTCCTGGTCGTCATCGTGGGCATCCTGACCGTGCTGCTGCGCTCGCTGCTGATGCCGCTGCTGCTGGTGGGCACCGTCGCGCTGAACTACCTGGCGACCCTGGGCATCTCGGCGCTGCTCTTCCAGAACATCCTGGGCTTCTCCGGCACGGACGCGTCGGTGCCGCTGTACGGGTTCGTCTTCCTCGTCGCGCTCGGCGTCGACTACAACATCTTCCTGATGTCCCGGGTGCGCGAGGAGACCCTGACGGGCGGGGTGCGGACGGGCATGCTGCGCGGGCTGGTGTCGACGGGCGGGGTCATCACCTCGGCGGGGGTGGTCCTGGCGGCCACCTTCAGCGCCCTCGCCGTGATCCCGCTGTCCTTCCTCGCGCAGATCGCGTTCATCGTCGCCTTCGGTGTGCTGCTGGACACCCTGGTGGTGCGCTCGCTGCTCGTCCCGGCGCTGGTCCTGGACATCGGCCCGCGCGCCTGGTGGCCCAGCGCCATCGGACACCGGGCCGCCGGTGCCGCCTCCGGGGCCGCGTCCGCAACGGAGGGAGCGGGTCGGCCCGGATGACGGCCCGGCCGGGCCGCGCCGAGCGGCCGGTCCCCGGCGGGCGGATTACCGCCTGGCGGGGACCGGCCCACGACCGGCACTTCACAGGAAGACCGCGCGCTGGTAACACCCGGGCTCTACGCAAAGCACGGAAGTCCCTTTAGGCTGTGGCGTGTTCGTCACCACCTGACGCACCACGCGCACAACATCCGTGGGGAGGGCACACCGTGGGCGCACACGCGATGTCGGTGCTCGGACTCTCGGCCTCCGAGGAGAGCGTCTACCGGCACTTCCTGCGCAACCCCCGCACCTCGCCGCGCGACATCCACGTCGTCCTGCGGTCGGACGCCGCCGAGGCCGGGCGCGCGGTGGAGCGGCTGCGCGAACTGCGGCTGCTCCAGGGGGACGACGAGCACACCTGGGCCGCCGAGCCGGACGCCGCCGTCCCCCGGCTCGCCGAGGAACGGCTGGAGATGCTGCACCAGGAGATGCGGCACCTCACCCACACCCGCGCCATCGTCGACTCGCTGCACCGCGAACGGCCCGGCGCGGCCGGCCGGGGCGCGCCCGCGCCCGGTATCGAACGGCTCGAAGATCTGCGGCTGGTGCGCAGCCGCATCGACGACCTGTCCTTCTTCGCCCACGTCGAGGTGCTGTCCGCCGAGCCGTACGAGGCGCTGACCAAGGAGAACATCGAGCACGCCCGGCCGCTCGACCTGCGCTGCCTGCGCCGGGGGGTGCGCATCCGCAACCTGGTGCGGGCCGTCGCCCTCCAGGACACCCTCACCCTCGGCTATCTGCGCGAACTCACCGCCCACGGCGCGCAGATCCGCGTCGCGGACGAGTTCTCCGAGCTGATGCTGATCTACGACCGGCACACCGCCCTCGTCCCCATCGACCCGGCCGACACCTCGCGCGGGGCGCTGTGCGCGCGCGAGACGGCGCTCGTCGGCAACATCATCACGCTCTTCGAACGGCTGTGGGAGGGAGCGCGCGACTTCCGTTCCCTGGTGGACGCGCCGGACCGGCAGGCCCCCGGGCTCTCCGACATCCAGCTCCAGGTGCTGCGCCGGATGTGCGCGGTCAGCAAGGACGAGACGGGTGCCCGGGAGGTCGGGGTGTCCCTGCGGACCTACCGGCGGCACATCGCGGATCTGCTGCACCTGCTGGACGCGGAGAACCGCGCCCAGGCCGCGCTGCTGGCCCGTGACCGGGGCTGGATCTGAGGACGCGGACGGCGGCCGGGACGGGCCTCACCGGCGCAGGGTGAACCGCAGTTCCGGGCGCTCCCAGGTGATCTCCGGCGGGGTCGGGGCGACCGTCCCCACCCGCTCGGCGCCCACGCTCCGGTAGAACCCCTCGGCCGGGGGGTGGGAGACCACGCGGACCTCGGTGAGACCGGCCCGCCCGGCCTGCTCGGTCATGTGCGCGATGAGGAGCCGGCCCACTCCCCTGCCCTGTGCCTCGTCCGCCACGAACGCCAGGTCGAGTTCCGGCGGTTCCAGCACGAGTGCGTAGAAACCCAGCAGGTGCCCGGAGGTGTCGGCGGCCAGGAACACCCGGTGCCGGTCGAGGTAGCCGGCGTCCACCCGGTAGCCGGAGATGACCGAGGCGTACTCGCCCCGGCAGGCGCGGGATTCCCGGATCAGTGCGGTGAGGCGCTCCGCGTCCTCGGCGACGGCGCGCCGGATCGTGACCGACGGTGTCTCTCCGGGGCGGGAGGGCGCGCTCGCGGCCCCGGGGCCGGCGGGCACACCGCCGTCCGCTCCCCGGGGTTGGAGCCGCCAGCGGCCGAGCGCCGGATCGCGCAGCGCCTCGCGCACCGCCGACCGCACCCGGGCGTCGTCCGTGCCGGGCCGTCCCGGTGGTGCCGGGACGGCCCACAGTGTGATGCGCGAGGCGATCGCCTCGTGGCGGTACGTCCACCGGGCGGGCAGCAGGCTCAGCAGCCGCACCAGGGCGATCTCTCCGTCCTCGCCGGCGGCGGTGAGCACCAGCGCGACCGCCGCAGGGCGCTCCGTCACCGGCCGGGCCCCAGCTCCGGTGCGGGCAGCCGGTGTTCGCGGCGCAGCGCGGAGCGGGCGGCCAGCCAGCCGCTCATGCCGTGCACGCTGGGCCCGGGCGGGGTGGCCGCCGAGCACAGGTAGACGCCGGGCAGCGGGGTGCGGTACGGGTCCCAGCGCGGCACCGGGCGGGCCAGCGACTGGCGCAGGGTGATGGCGCCGGTGCCGATGTCGCCGCCCACGTAGTTGGGGTTGTACGTCTCGTAGGCGCTGCCGGGGATGCCGCGTCCGGCCAGCACCGTGTCGCGGAAGCCGGGCGCGTACCGCTCGATGGTGTCCCGGATCAGCGGCAGCGGGTCGCGCCGGTCGCCCGGGGGCAGATGGGCGTAGGCCCAGACCGGACGCTTGCCCGGCAGGGCGCGTCCCGGGTCGGTCACGGCGGGGTCGACCACCAGCACGAAGGGCCGCTCGCCGCGCCGGCCGCAGGCGTTGGCGCGCTCCTGGGCGAAGATCTCCCGGGCGGTGCCGCCCAGGTGCACGGTTCCGGCGCGGCCGACGGGGCGGGCGCGCCACGGGATGGGGTCGGAGACCAGGAAGTCGGCCTTGCCGGCGGCCGGGCCGTACCGGTAGCGGGACAGCGCGCGGGCGTAGCCGGCCGGCAGCGCGGGTCCGGCCAGTTCCAGCAGGGCGCGGGGCGAGAGGTCGAGCAGGATGGTGCGGGCCGGGGCCAGCTGGCCCAGGTCGGTGACCCGGTGGCCGGTGAGGATCCGGCCGCCGTGCGCGGCCAGATCCTCCGCGAGCGCCCGCGCGATGCGGTGGCTGCCGCCGCGCGGCAGCGGCCAGCCGGCCTCGCCGTGCGCCAGGTGGGCCAGCAGCAGCCCCACGGCGGCGCCCGGCAGGGACGGCAACGGGCCCATGACGTGGGCGGCGACCCCGGCGAACAGCGCCGCCGCCTCCTCGCCCCGGAACGCCCGGTGGGCGCCCGGGGTGCCCAGCCGCAGGGCCCGCGGGGCCAGCAGCGGTGCGGCCTGGAGCCCGGCGGGGCCGCGCATGCCGGACAGCAGCAAGTCGGTGACGTCGCGGCTGCGGGCCAGCAGGGGCGCCATCAGCCGCCGCCAGCGGGGGCCGTCCGGGCCGAGGCCGGCGCAGGTGGCGTCCAGGTCGTGCCAGGCGAGCGCCGCCCGGCCGCCGTCCAGCGGGTGGGCGTAGCTCAGCTCGGGGCGCAGCAGTTCCACGCCGCGCGCCGCGAGGTCGAAGGCGCGGAAGAACGGGGATCCGCCCGCCATCGGGTGGACGGCGGCGCACACGTCGTGGCCGACGGCGGAGTCGAACAGCCGGGCCTGGCGCAGCCCGCCGCCCGGGGTGTCGGCGGCCTCGTACACCGTGACCCGCAGCCCGGCCCTGGCCAGGGTGACGGCGGCGGCCAGCCCGTTGGGGCCGCTGCCGACCACCGCCGCCTCCCGGTTCCCCTCGCCCATCGCGCGCCGCCGTGCCCGGCTCACTGCCAGCCGTTGGCGCAGGGCCGGGTCCAGTCCTCGCGGGCGCACTCGTCGCCCGGGTCCGGCGCGGTGGGGCCCGGCCGGGGGACGAGGCGGTCGGCGTCGCCGCCCCCGCCGGGCGCCGGGTACTGCGGGGCGTCGATCGGCTTGCCGCCCACGAGGCCCGTGGAGGCCGGTGCCCAGCCGCCGGAGGCACCGCCGCCGCCGCTGCTGCCGCCACCGCCCTGGT
>NZ_JBHWJL010000371.1:0-4480 GCF_042731495.1 Streptomyces sp. NPDC059853 | reverse complement strand
GCCCCTGCTCCGGTCCCGCGCCCTCCAGCCGGTCCTCAGCGGACCGGGCGGCCCGCCTCGTCCTCCCGGGACGGGGAACCGTGCCAGGAACGCCACAGCGCGGCATACGCCCCGTCGGCGGCCACCAGTTCGTCGTGGCTCCCCAGCTCGCTGATCCGGCCGTCCTCCACCACCGCGATCACATCCGCGTCGTGCGCCGTGTGCAGCCGGTGCGCGATCGCGATCACGGTACGGCCGTCCAGCACCCGCCCCAGCGAACGCTCCAGATCCCGCGCCGCACGCGGATCCAGCAACGACGTCGCCTCGTCCAGCACCAGCGTGTGCGGATCCGCGAGCACCAGCCGGGCCAGCGCGATCTGCTGCGCCTGCGCCGGTGTCACCGCCACCGCCCCGGACCCCACCTCGGTGTCCAGCCCCCGCGGCAGCTCCCGGACCCAGCCGTCCGCGTCCACCGCGCCCAGCGCCGCCCACAGCTCCGCGTCCGTGGCACCCTCCCTGGCCAGCAGCAGATTGTCGCGCAACGGCCCCACGAACACATGGTGCTCCTGGTTGACCAGCGCCACCTGCTCCCGTACCCGCTCCGGCGGCATCCCGGCCAGCCGCGCCCCGCCCAGCGTGATGTCGCCACTGCCCGGCGCGTAGATCCCGGCCAGCAACCGTCCCAGCGTCGACTTGCCCGCGCCCGAAGGACCCACCAGCGCCATCCGGGTCCCCGGCGGCACCCGCAGCGACACATCGTGCAGCACGTCACGGCCCGCCAGATAGCCGAACCGCACCTTGCGCGCCGACAGTTCCCGCCCCTCCGGCGTCAGCGACGCGTCCGCCTCCGTGTCCTCGACCTCCCGCACCCCGACCAGCCGGGCCAGCGACACCTGCGCCACCTGCAACTCGTCGAACCAGCGCACGATCATCCCGATCGGCTCCACCAGCATCTGCGCCAGCAGCGCCCCGGTGGTCAGCTGACCCACCGACAGCCAGTCGTTCAGCACGAAGACCCCGCCGAGCAGCAGCACCCCGGCGAAGATCAGCGAGTGGTAGACGTTGATCGTCGGGATCAGGATGGTCCGCAGCCACAGCGTGTACCGCTCCCAGCGCGTCCACTCGAAAACCCGCCGCTCCGACAGCTCCACCCGGGACGCCTCCAGACGGTGCGCCTCGATGGTCCGCCCCGCGTCCACCGTCTCCGCCAGCGCCGCGGCCACCGCCGCGTACCCGGCGGCCTCCGCCCGGTACGCGGCCGGCGCCCGGCGGAAGTACCACCAGCACCCCGCCACCAGGACCGGCAGCGCGAGCAGCGCCGCCAGCCCCAGCGCGGGAGCGGTCACCACGATCCCGCCGAGCAGCAGGCCCGCCCACACCACCGCGATCGCCAGCTGCGGCACGGCCTCCCGCATCGCCTGGGCGAGCCGGTCCACATCGGTGTTGATCCGGGCCAGCAGGTCTCCGGTCCCCGCGCGCTCCAGCACCCCCGGCGGCAGCCCCACCGACCGCACCAGGAAGTCCTCGCGCAGATCCGCCAGCATCCGCTCGCCCAGCACGGCACCGCGCAGCCGCACCATCCGGACGAAGAACGCCTGCACCAACAGCGCCACCGTGAACAGCGCCACCGTGGGCCCCAGCCGCAGATCCTCCACACCCGCCGCCAGATCCTGCACCACCCGGCCCAGCAGATACGGGCCGACCATCGAGGCGAGCACGGCCAGCGTGTTCACCCCCACCAGCACCGCGAACGCCCCCCGGTGCCGGTGCAGCAACTCCCGTACGTACGCCCGCACCGTCGCCCTGCCCGCCACCGGCAGTGTGGTGGCGTGCTCCACGGACGACGGATCGTACTCGGGCGGGGATACGCCGATCATGCCCTCTCCTCCGCGTAGTGAGTGGTCTGCGGCTCCCGGGTGACGACCGCCCGGTAGCCGGGATGCGCCGCCAGCAGCTCCCGGTGTGTCCCGTGCGCCGCGACCCGGCCCTCGTGGACGAACACCACGGCGTCCGCGCGGTCGAGCAGCAGCGGCGAGGAGGTGAACACCACCGTGCTGCGCCCGGCCCGCAGCCCGGCCAGCCCCGCCGCGATCCGCGCCTCGGTGTGCGAGTCCACCGCCGAGGTCGGCTCGTCCAGCACCAGGACCTCCGGGTCGGTGAGCAGCGACCTCGCCAGCGCGAGACGCTGCCGCTGCCCACCGGACAGCGAGCGGCCCCGTTCGGTGATCCGGGCCGCCATCGGATCGCCCTGCGGACCGGCCGCCGCACGGGAGAGCGCCTCCAGCACGTCCTCGCACTGCGCCGCGCTCAGCGCCTCCTCGACCGTGACCCGCCCGGAGGAGGGCACCGCGAGCAGATCCCGCAGCGTTCCCGAGAGCAGCACCGGGTCCTTGTCCTGCACCAGGACGGCCGTCCGTGCCGCCACCAGCGGCAGCCCGTCGAGCGCGACCCCGCCCAGCAGCGCCGAGGGCTCCTGCCCGTCGTGCAGCGGGTGGCCGCCGAGCCGCCCGGCGAGCCGCTCCGCCGTGTTCGGGTCCCCGCAGACGACGGCCGTCAGCAGACCCTCGCGGGCCACCAGGCCGCTGGCGGGGTCGCACAGATCCCCCCGCGGCGCCGCGTCCGCACCGCCGGCCGCGTCGGCCTGACCGGACTCCCGCAGCAGCCCCAGCACCCGCACCGCACGTTGGGCCGAAGGACGGGAGAAGGTGAAGGCCATCGCCGTCTCCTGGAAGAGCCGCAGCGGGAACATCAGGAACGTCGCCGCCCCGTACACGGTGACCAGCGCGCCCGCCGAGATCCGGCCCTCGCCCGCCATCGTGGCCCCCTGCCACACCACCGCGACCAGCAGCAGCCCCGGCATCACCACCTGCACCGCGTCGATCAGCGACCACATCCGGGCGCTGCGCACCGAGGCGGCCCGCACGTCCTGCGAAGCCCGCCGGTAGCGCTCCAGGAACAGTTCCTCACCGCCGATGCCGCGCAGCACCCGCAGCCCGGCGACCGTGTCCGAGGCCAGCTCGGTGGCCCGCCCGGACTTCCCGCGCTCGATGTCGGCCCGCCGTACGGCCGCCGGCAGCAGCGGCACGAAGGACAGCACCACGGCCAGCACACCCGCGGCCACCAGCAGCCCCAGCCGGGGCTCGAAGACGATCAGCCCGGTGCACACCGACAGGACCACCACCACGGCGGCCCCGAACCGGGAGACCGACTCGACGAACCAGCCGATCTTCTCCACGTCCCCCGTGGAGACCTTGACGACCTCACCCGCCGCCACCCGCTGGGTGAGCATGCCGCCCAGCCGGGTGGTCCGCCGGGCGAGCAACTGCTGGACCCGGGCCGCGGCCGTGATCCAGTTGGTGACGGCCTGCCGGTGCAGCAGGGTGTCCGCCAGCGTCATGGTCAGGGAGATGGCCAGCATGAGCAGACCGCTCAGCGCCAGGTCGCGGCCCGAGCGGTGCACCACCGCCTGGACCACCAGACCGAGCACCAGCGGCAGCAGCGCGATGCTCGCCTGGTGCAGGGTGCCCCACAGCAGGGCGCGGCTCTGGCCGCCCAGCTGATGGCGGAACAGCCACAGGAGAAAGCGGAAACCGGAACGTACGTCGGGTTCACCGGGGTCGGAATACGGCAAGTCGCGAATGTGCATGACATCCCAGAGTCGGTCCGTGCGGAACTGGGCAACCTGCCCAGCCTCACGGCGTGCGCCCGCGAAAAGCAACGGGTTTTTGCGGGCCCTCACCCGCTTTCGTCCCGGGGCGCGGCCGGCCGCCGATCACCCTTCCGCATGAGACGCCCGCCCCCGGCCGCGCTCCCGGCCACCCACTCGCGCCACGTACCATGCCCGAATGGGACATGGAGCCGACCGCCGGGCCGCCCCGGCCGCCAAACTGGACGCGGAGAGCGCCGCATCCGTCGCCGCGACCCTCCAGGCGCTGGCCACCCCTTCCCGGCTGCTGATCCTCGCCCGGCTGCGCGAAGGCCCGCTGCCCGTCACCGAACTCGCCGCCGCCGTCGGCATGGAACAGTCCGCCGTCTCCCACCAGCTGCGCCTGCTGCGCACCCTCAGCCTGGTCAGCGGCAGCCGCCAGGGCCGCAGGATCGTATACAGCCTGCACGACCACCACGTGGCCCAATTGCTGGACGAGGCCGTCTACCACATCGAACACCGCCGCCTCGGACTGCGCGACGACCACCCGCAGCCCCAGCCCTCCTGAGCCGGGCCGCTGGGCCCTGCCGGGCCGGTGGGTGATCTGCTGGAGCTGCACCGGGAGGCCGGGACCCAGCTGCGGGTCCTCGGCAACCTGTGGCCGCACCGGGCCGCCGTGACCGGCAGCAGCCTGGGCTTCAGCGGCATCCGGCTGCGTAATGCGAAGCCTGCCCCGGCCGATTCCGGCCCGGCGGGCTGATCCCCGTTCGGAAAAGTAATGCGCGAGGTGTTGACGCACGTCACCCGTGCTCCCACCATGAGGGGCATCCCCGCTGAGTGGGAGCGCTCCCATAC
>NZ_JBHWJL010000370.1:0-4492 GCF_042731495.1 Streptomyces sp. NPDC059853 | reverse complement strand
CCTCCGGGGACAGTGTCAGTACCAGCCGCATGCCGGGCAGCTCCAGCTCCCAGGCGGAGGCCACCGGGAGCGAAGCGGGCGACACCGGCGGGCCGTACAGCCGCAGCGCCCGCGCGAAACGCAGCAGCGGTGTCAGCACCTCCAGCCGCCGCGCCCCGGCGAGGGCCACGGCGCCGGGCGCGGGGCGCGCCGAGCGGCGCAGCGTCCGTCCGGCGGGGACCATCCACAGCAGCCCCGACCCCGCGGGCAGCGACCGCAGCAGCCGTACCGCCTCCGCCGCCGGCAGTTCGGCGCGCAGGTCGAACGGCACGGAGATCACCTGCAGTTCGGCGAACCCCCGCAGCCAGCGTTCCGGCAGTGGCACCTTCTTCTCCAGCACCGCGCCGTCGGCCGTGGTCACCGTCAGCTCGTCGGCGCCGACCGACAGATGGAGCGGGTCGCCGCCGCGTACCCGGGCGAGCGCCTCGCGCAGCGGGTCGTTCACATCGACGTTGGTGGTGCCGCGGTCGAACACCTCGCCGTCCAGCACGCCGGGCAGCACGTCCAGCCGCGCGTGCACCCCGCCGCACGCCGAGAAGGACTCGAACCGCAGCCGCTGCCCGTCACACGTCACCACCGGGTCGCGCAGCGCCGCCAGCTGTGGCCGGAAATAGCGGGTACGCGCCACCGCCGCGACCGCCAGCAGGCCCCGCGCCGCCGCCTCCGGGTGGGTCAGCACGCCGCTGAAGAACCGCGGATGGGGCAGCGGTCCGCGTGACGTCGTGCCGCCGGAGGTCGCCAGCCCCACCGCGCCGCCGGGCACGTCGGCCACCGAAGGCCGCAGATACCGATAAGAATGCGTCATCGCCACCATGCACCGAACCGTAGAGCCCGGGACTGACAATCCGGTCCGGTGCGGAGGCGGTTGGCCTCAGGGCGCGGGGAAGGACCCGATGACGCGGCGCAGTTCGGTGATGCGATTGCTGGTGATGGCGTCCACCCCCATCGCCAGCAGGCGGCGCATGACGCGCGGGGAGTCCACCGTCCAGGCCATCACCCGCAGCCCCCGGTCGTGGGCACGGGCCACCAGAGCACGGTCCAGCAGGCCGAAGCGGTACGTCAGCCAGGCCGGGCGCAGCCCGTCCAGCAGGGCGGCGCGCGGCGGGGCGGTGCGCTTCCAGGTCAGCCCGATCTCCGCCGCCGCGTCCGCCGCCCGTACCGCCTTGAGCGCCGCCGGATCGCCGCAGTAGCTCACCCGGTCCGCCGCACCGGCCTCCCGTACCGCCGCCACCGCCGCGCGGGCCGGTGCCGCCGCGCGCATCGGCAGATCGATCAGGGTGCGCACCGGCGCCGTGACCGTCAGCACCTCGGACAGGGTCGGCACGCCGCCCGCGGTGCGGGCGCGCACCTCCTCGGCCGTCAGTTCGCCCACCGGGAGGTCGTGTCCCCACAGCCGCTCCAGGGTGGCGTCGTGCAGCACGACCGGTACGCCGTCCCGGGTCAGCCGGACATCCAGCTCCACCATGTCCGCGCCGGCCGCGACGGCGGAGAGGAAGGAAGCGACGGTGTTCTCCCGGGCCCGGTACGGATCGCCCCGGTGGGCCACGGCGAGGACGCTCCTCATACGGCCCCGGCCCCCGCCCCCGCCCCGGCCGCGTCTGCGGCATCGGCTCCGGTCCACGCCGCCAGATGCGCGTCGATCTCCGCCGCCAGCGCCGCCTTTCCAGCCGGGTCGAGGAAGGAGGCGGTCACCGCGTTCTTCGCCAGTGCCGCGACGCCTGCCGCGTCGAGGCCGAGCAAGCGGGCGGCGATGGCGTACTCCGTGCTCAGATCGGTGCCGAACATCGGCGGGTCGTCCGAGTTGATGGTGACCGTCACCCCGGCGTCGATCAGCTGCGGCAGCGGGTGCTCGTCCAGCGAGGACACGGACCGGGTGGCGACCTCGGAGGTCGGGCAGATCTCCAGCGGGATGCCGCGCTCGGCCAGGTGGGCCAGGAGGGCGGGGTCGTGGACGGCGTTGTTCCCGTGCCCGATGCGCTCGGCGCGCAGCTCGGTCAGGGCGTCCCAGACGGTCTGCGGCCCGGTGCTCTCCCCGGCGTGCGGGACGCTGTGCAGCCCGGCGGCGATGGCGCGGTCGAAGGCGGGCTTGAAGAGCCCGCGCGGCCAGCCCTTCTCCGGGCCGCCGAGCCCGAAGGAGACCAGGCCGTCCGGCGGCAGCTCGGTCGCCAGCCGGGCGGTCTCCTCGGCGGCGGGCAGGCCCAGTTCGCCGGGGATGTCGAAGCACCAGCGCAGCACGACGCCCAGGTCGCGTTCGGCGGCGGTCCTGGCGTCCTCGATGGCCTCCATGTACGCGGGGGCCGGGATGTCGCGGATCACGGACGAGTACGGGGTGAGGGTCAGTTCGGCGTAGCGGATGTGCTGGGCGGCCATGTCCCGGGCGACCTCGTACGTCAGCAGCCGGATGTCCTCGGCGTCGCGGATCAGGTCGACCACCGAGATGTAGACCTCCACGAAGTGTGCGAAGTCCCGGAACGTGAAGTACCGCGCCAGCTCCTCGGGGTCCTTGGGCACCGGGGAGTCGGGGTGGCGCGCAGCCAGTTCGGCGACGATCCGCGGCGAGGCCGAGCCGACATGGTGAACATGCAGCTCAGCCTTGGGAAGCCGGGCGATGAAAGCGGTCAGGTCGGACAAGCTGGCCTCCGTGACGGGCGGGTGGGGCCCGTTCATGGTAGGCAGGGGCGGCGCAGGCCGCGGGGGCCCGTAGGGTATGGGGATTCAGGGGAGGAAGTGTGACGTCGATGGACGAGCCCAATCCGTTCCGGGCACCGGAGGAGAACGGGGCACGGGGGCGGGGGACGGGCTGGGAACCACCGGGCGGGGCGGGCGCGGTTCCGCCCCCACCGGCACCGCCGTCCGCCGCGTCGTCGCCGCCGCAGGGGGCGGCGGCGGGGGCCGTCGTACCGGGGGAGGGCGCGCCGGGGACGGGGTATGCCCCGCTGCCGCATCAGCGGCCGTACGGTGCGCCTCCCTCTGTCCTGAACTCGCCGTACGCGGCGCCGTTCCCGGTCCTGCCGCCCGGGCCGCCGCGCAACGGACTCGGCATCGCGTCGCTGATCCTCGGGGTGAGCGCCGCTGCCCTGTGCTGGACGTTCTATCTGAGCCCGGTCGCCGTGGTCCTGGGCCTCCCGGCGGTGATCCTCGGTGCGGCGGGAGCCGCCCGTGCACGGCGCGGCGAGGCCACCAACCGGCTGCCGGCCCTGGGCGGGCTGTGGACCGGCGCGGGCGCGGCGGCGATCGGCGCCGTGCTCTCGGTGCTGCTGATGGGCTCGCTGCTGAAGGTGGTCGACGTGACGTCGGAGGCCGGCGCGGAACTGCTGGCCGGCGCGGAGGTGACGGTGCGGTACGGGGACGGGCTGACCGTCACCATGCCGGAACCGGAACTCTCCACCAGCGGCGCCGTCGCCACCGTGGAGATACGGCTGCGCAACGAGGGCGACGGCGCGGCCCACCTCGGCGGCACGGAACTGTACGTGCTGGTCGGCGACCGCGAACTGCCGGACCGCGACGTACGGCTGGAGACCCCGCTGCCCGGCAGCCTGGAGCCGGGGCAGAACTGGACGGCCCGGTACACGGTCACCGTGCCCGCCGGCGCGCACGAGTTCGGACTGGACTTCGCACCGGGCCGGGGCTACGCCTTCGGCTACTGGCAGCTGCCGCTCCCCGGCGCCGCCGGCTCCGGCGAGGACGGCGACGCCGACCGGGGCGGCGACCGGGGCCGCGACGACGGCGACACCGCCGACGTCTGATCACCCGCGACCGTCTTCCCGTCCCGGAGCGAACACATCCGGGCGATGTGACGCACACCACGGGAAAACCCGGCGAAACGGTGTAAGGATCCGGTCGCCCGCCGCTCTCACCGAGTGATCCGCACGGCCCCCGCCGGGGGCCCCGGAGCATCAGGAAGGAGAGCACGGTGAGCGGCACAGGCGGGGTGAGGTCCGCGATGCGATGGCTGGCGTCGGCGGCACCCGAACCGGAGACCTGCCGATGGGAGTGGGAACGCCATCCGCTGGGGGTGGCGCTGCTGCCGGCCGGCCGGATGTGGGACGTACTGATCCTGGACGGGTCGCTGGGCCATCCCACGCTCCAGGTGCTCACCCGGCTCCAGGGGCGGCCGGGTCCCGTCCTGGCGGACCACGGCGACACCAGGGTCGGTTTCTTCGTCCCGCCGGGCACCACGGGGCGCTGGATCGGGACGGGGGTACGCGGCGCCGGGTCCGGCAGCTGGGTCGCCGTCCCGCACCCGGGCCGTACCGGCCACGGCGTGCGCTGGCTGGTGCCGCCGGACGGCTCCGGCGCCCTGACCGACCCGGCGCTGCTGGAGCTGGCGATGCACGAGGCGGCGGCCGGCGCGGCACGGCGCCCGGCACGGGAGTGATCGACCGGCCGCCGCACCCAGGAACTGTCACCCGCCACCGTCACCGCCAAGGGCGACGGCCGGCACATCCTGGAC
>NZ_JBHWJL010000369.1:0-4525 GCF_042731495.1 Streptomyces sp. NPDC059853 | reverse complement strand
AACCGGGACCGGCCGGGACGCCGGGACCGCCCGGCGGGTAGCCGTACCCGGGCGGCGGGCCGGGCACCGGCGGCTGCCCCGGGTAGCCGTAACCGGCCCCGGGCGCCCCCTGCCGCGGCGGGACACCCGGCGGCGGGGCGGGGGAGGCGTACGGGTTCGGCCCGGGTTCCGGTCCCGGAGGCGGCGGTTGCGGCGGTGTGCTCACGGTCTCTCCTTCGGCGACCGCCCGGGAGCGGGCCCCACTCGGCTCCGCTGTCCCCCGACACGGTCGATGCGATCCCCCCGGATCCGTGGATCGTATATCAGTACGAACGTGTCAATAGGCCGGGCGTTCCGGGTCCAGGTCCGCCACACCGTCCAACGGCGAGGACGCCAGGGCGAAATGCCGGCGCGGAATGCGCCCCGCGCCGAACGCCAGCCGCCCCGCCACCACCGCGTGCCGCATCGCCCGCGCCATCGGCACCGGACGCTCCGCGCGGGTCACCGCCGAGGCCAGCATCACCCCGGCGCAGCCCAGCTCCATCGCCAGCGCCGCGTCCGAGGCGGTGCCCGCGCCCGCGTCCAGGATCACCGGCACCCCGGCGCGCTCGGTGATCAGCGCGAAGTTGTGCGGATTGCGGATGCCGAGACCGGAGCCGATCGGCGACCCCAGCGGCATCACCGCCGCGCAGCCCGCCTCTTCGAGACGCCGCGCCAGCACCGGGTCGTCGTTGGTGTACGGCAGCACCGTGAAGCCGTCGTCGACCAGCGTCTCGGCGGCGTCCAGCGTGGCCACCGGATCCGGCAGCAGCGTGCGCTCGTCCGCGATCACCTCCAGCTTCACCAGCGGGGTGTCCAGTGCCTCGCGCGCCAGCCGGGCGGTCAGCACCGCCTCGCCCGCCGTGAAACAGCCCGCGGTGTTCGGCAGCGGCGCGATGCCCAGATTGCGCAGGATGCCGAGGACCGAGCCCCGCACCCCCGCGTCCACCCGCCGCATCGCCACCGTCGTCAGCTGGGTGCCGGAGGCGGCCAGCGCCCGCTCCAGGACCTCGGGGCTCGGCGCGCCGCCGGTCCCCATGATCAGCCGGGACGTCAGCGTCAGCGGGCCCAGCACCAGCGCGTCGTCCGGGCTCTCCGCCCCGCGCGGCCCGGCACCGTCAGCGGTCCCGATCTCGGTCTCTGTATCGGTCATCGCGGTCAGCCTCCCTGGACGGCGGTCAGGATCTCCACCCGGTCACCCTCGGCCAGCGCGGTGCCGGCCCAGCGGCTCCGGGGCACCACACAGGCGTTGACGGCCGCCGCCACCCCCGCCCCGGTGTCGGTGGCCAGCAGGTCGGCGACCAGCCCCGCCAGCGTCGTCCCCGACGGCACCGCGCGCACGGCACCGTTCACCCTCACGGTCACGGTCATGGTCATACGGGCACCACCGAAGGAAAGCGCAGCGGACTGAACGGCCGGGCGAACCCGGGAAGTTCACCGGTCACCAGCGACTCGGCCAGGATCTCCCCGGTCAGCGGGGCCAGCAGCACCCCGTTCCGGTAGTGGCCGGTGGCCAGCTGGAGCCCGGGCAGGGCGCTCGGCCCCAGCAGCGGGGCGTTGTCGGGACTGCCGGGGCGCAGCCCGGCACGGCACTCGCGCAGCGGCAGTTCGGTGATGCCCGGCACCAGTTCATGGGCGTCGCGCAGCAGCCGGTACACCCCGCCCGCGGTCACCGTGGTGTCCCAGCCCTGCTCGCGGGAGGTGGCGCCCACCACCAGTTCGCCGTCCGCGCGCGGCACCAGATACACGGCCGACCCGCGCACCACCGCCCGCACCGTACGGGACAGGAACGGGCCCGCGCCGTCCGGCGGCTCGGGCATGGCCAGCCGCAGCACCTCGCCCATGACCGGGCGGACCGGCGGCGCGATCCCCGGCGGCAGCCCGGCCAGTTCGCCGCTGTG
Source organism: Streptomyces sp. NPDC059853 (assembly GCF_042731495.1). Taxonomy (NCBI): domain Bacteria; kingdom Bacillati; phylum Actinomycetota; class Actinomycetes; order Kitasatosporales; family Streptomycetaceae; genus Streptomyces; species Streptomyces sp. NPDC059853. The sequence continues at coordinate 2,606 of NZ_JBHWJL010000369.1, read as the reverse complement.
ACTCCCTGCGGCCAGCACCGTACGGGCCGCACTGAGCGCCGTACCGTCCGCCAGCACCGCGCCGGTGGCGCGGTCGCGGGAGACGGTCAGCTCACGCACCCACTGCCGGTGGAAGACCACCCCCGCCCGCTCGCAGGCCGTCAGCAGAGCGGCGGTGAGGCGGCGCGGATCGACCTGGTGGTCGCCGTCCACCCGCAGCCCGCCGCGCACCGACGGGGCCAGCATCGGCTCCAGACGGCGGCACTCACGTCCGGTGAGCCACTCGGTGTGCAGCCCGCACCGCTGGTGCAGCGCGTGCGAGACCCGCAACTGGGCCCGGTCGTCGGCGTCCAGCGCGACGGCCAGCGTGCCGCAGGCGCGGAAGCCGGTGCCGCTCCCGGCCGCCGCCTCCAGCTCCGCGGCGAACTCCGGGTAGCGCGCGGCCGAGGCCAGCGTGAGATCGAGCAGCGGCTCCTCGCCGTAGTGCAGTTCGGTGATCGCCGCCAGCATGCCGGCGGCCACCCGCGCGGCACCGCCGCCCGGCCGCGGATCGGCGACCGCGACGGTCAGCCCGCGCCCGGCCGCCCGCCAGGCGGTGACCAGCCCGATGACCCCGCCGCCGATGACCAGCACATCGGACGATGTGCCGGGGGGCGCGGTGCGCAAGATGGAGGAAGAGGAAACGGACATGGCCGTGTGGCTGCTCCCTTCGCCGGCATGACCCGGATCAGGTACGTACGGTCGGAGGCCGGCCGCCTCCCTCTCAGCCCGGTCCGCCGGGCTCCCGTGTGCACTGGTGTCCCGTCACCCTAGTACGCGGGCCCGGGGGAAGGCCAAGCGCCCACGGCCGTAGGGTGGCGAACGTGGATCAACGGGAACTGCGGGTCGTCATCGCCGGGGCCGGCCTCGCCGGCACCAGGACCGCCGTGCTGCTGCGCGAAGCGGGCTACACCGGCACCATCACCGTGGCGGGCGCCGAGCGCCACCGCCCCTACGACCGGCCGCCGCTCTCCAAGGACGTACTCCTCGGCACCGCCGAAGGCGCCCCCCTCGACGTGGACTTCGACGCCCTCGGCATCGAACTCCTGCTGGGCCGCACCGCCACCGGCATCGACGCCGCCGCCCGCACCCTGCTCACCGACGCCGGCCCCCTCCCGTACGACCGGCTGGTCATCGCCACCGGCGCCGAAGCACTCGCCCTGCCCGGCAGCGCCGGTGTACCCGGCGTCCACGTGCTGCGCACCCTGGACGACGCCGCCCGGCTCCGGCCGCTGCTGGCCGCCCGCGGCTCGCTGATCGCGGTCGGCGCCGGATGGATCGGCGCCGAGGTCGCCACCGCAGCCCGCGCCGCCGGGGCCGCCGTCACCGTCCTCGAAGCCGCCCCCCACCCGCTGCCCGGCGCCCTGCCGCCCCGGCTCACCGAACCCATGCGCCAGTGGTACGCGCAGGCCGGCGCCCGGCTGCGCACCGGCGCCCGGGTGGCCGCCGTCCGCCCCGGCGAGGTCGAACTGGCCGACGGCGAGGTGCTCGGCGCCGACGCCGTCCTGGTCGGCATCGGCTCCCGCCCGGCCACCGGCTGGCTCGCCGGCAGCGGCGTCGCCCTCGCCCCCGACGGCTCGGTGCGCGCCGACGACCGGCTGCGCACCACCCTGCCCGGCGTGTACGCGGTCGGCGACTGCGCCTCCTTCCCCTCGGCCCGCTACGGGCGCCGGCTGCTGGTGCACCACTGGGACAACGCCCAGGCCGGGCCCGCCACGGTCGCCGCGCAGCTCACCGGCACGGGCGACGCGGCCTACGACCCGGTGCCGTACTTCTGGAGCGAGCAGTTCGGCCGGTTCGTCCAGTACGCCGGGCAGCACGGCCCGGACGACACCCTGCTGTGGCGCGGCGACCCCGGCGCGGACGGCTCGACCGGCGCCTGGACGGTGTGCTGGCTTGGCCCCGACGGCACCCTGCGCGCGGTGTGCGCCGTGGACCGGCCCCGCGACCTGGCCCAGGGCCGCCGGCTCGTCCAGCGCGGCGCCCGGCTCGACCCCGGGCGGGCCGCCGACCCCGCCGTTCCCCTGAAGAACGCCCTCGCCTGACGCCGGACGCACCCGCCGCCGTCCCTCTCCTGCCACTCCCCGATGACGGCTGTCGGTGGGAGGTGGCAGGCTTGAGGCGTGACCGAGATTGATGTGAAAACCGATGCTCTCGTCCCCTCCTGGCTCACCCTCCCCGACATCGCGGAAGAGCTGGACCTGGAAGTGAACCGGGTACGGCAGCTGATCAAGGAAGGCCAGCTGATCGCCGTGCGCCGGGGCGAGAATCGGGTGCTCCAGGTGCCGGCCGCCTTCATCGGCGAGGGCAGGATCGTCAAGGGCCTCGTCGGCACCCTGACGCTGCTGCGTGACGACGGCTTCACCGACGAGGAAATGCTGGAGTGGCTCTTCACCCCCGACGACAGCCTCCCCGGCACCCCGGCCGAGGCCCTGCGGCAGAACCGCGGGACCGAAGTCAAGCGGCGGGCCCAGGCCCTGGCCGTATGACCGGCTGACCGGCTGACGGGGTGGGTGGTGGCGGGGGGGGGCGGCCGCCCCCCCCCCCCCGCCCCCCCCCCCCCCCCCCACAAACCTTGAACACCCACA
>NZ_JBHWJL010000368.1:0-4532 GCF_042731495.1 Streptomyces sp. NPDC059853 | reverse complement strand
GTCAGGGTCAGGCCGGCGCCGCCGGCCGCCGGGGTGACCGTCACGTGCTCCAGGGTGGGGACGGCGACGGTCGGACCGAGGGCGGCGGCGCGGGGCCCGATCCCGACGACCCGCATCCCGGCGCCGAGCGCGGCGGTGATCCCGGCCGCCGAGTCCTCGAAGGCGACACAGTCGGCGGGTTCCAGGCCGAGCGCGGCGGCGCCCTTGAGGAAGCCCTCCGGGTCGGGCTTGCTGGCGCCGACCGACTCGGCGGTGATCCGGATGTCCGGCAGCCGCAGTCCGGCGGCCGTCATCCGGGCGGTGGCCAGCGCCAGATCGGCCGAGGTGACCAGGGCGTACGGCAGGGTGCCGGTCTCCAGGGCGGTCAGGAACCGCCGCGCGCCCGGGATGGCGACGACGCCCTCGACGTCCCGGGTCTCCTCGGCCAGCATCCGGGCGTTGTCGGCGTAGTTCTCCTCCATCGGCCGCTCCGGCAGGAGTTCGGCCATGGTGGCGTAGCCCTGCCGCCCGTGGACGACCGCGAGCACGCGTTCGGCGGGCACGCCGTGCGCCGCGCCCCAGGCCCGCCACAGCCGTTCCACCACCGCGTCCGAGTCGACCAGGGTGCCGTCCATGTCGAGCAGCAGGCCGCGGGTGGTCAGTACGGTGGGCATGGCGGTGGGCATGGCGGTGGCTCCAGGGGGCAGGCGGCGAGCGGCGGCGGAAAGGGGTCGGCGCGGGACGTCCGGCGCCGCCGGGCCGGCGCGACATGGGCAGCACACAACCCAGTGGCCCCGCCCGCACGGTCGGGGAGCGGGCGGAACCACTTTGTTCTCCTACGATACAAAACGGGGGCGGTCCCCGCCAGCCCCATCCGGCCCCCCGTCACCGATGGCCGTCTCCCGGCCAGTCACCGTTCGCCGCCCCCAGGTCGGCGGACAGCTCCCGCACCAGCTCGTCCAGGTCGTGCGGCCGGCCCGGCGCCCACCAGTCACCCAGCAGCGACGCCAGCTCCTCCTCCTGCGCCCGCACCAGCAGCCGGGTGGTGGCCCGCCCCCGCTCGGTGGCGTACAGCGTCAGCCCCTCCCGTTCGGCCTCGCCGCGCTCCTCCAGGGTGCGCGCCGCCCGGGTGATCACCTCCACCGGGACCCCGTGCCGGTCGGCCAGCAGCGCGGGCCGCGCCGCCCCGTCCCGGTGGATGCGCAGCAGCAGCCAGCAGGCCGCCGGTTCCAGGCCGACGTCCGCGCGCCGGGCCACGTGCTGGTACACCTCGCGCCTGCCCGCGTAGCTGCCCAGCCGGGACAGCGCCCGGATGCACTCGTCGCGCGAGGAGCGCGCCACCGGCGTGGGCGGCACCGTCTGCGCCGCGTCCGGCGCCTGCACGCTGCGCCGCAGCGGCTCCTCGCGCAGCAGCAGGGCGAGCACGAAACCGACCGCGATCACCGGCACCCCGTACAGGAAGACGCTGGTGATGGCGGAGGAGTAGGAGTGCAGGACATCCGCGCGCAGTGGCCCCGGCAGCAGCGCGATGCCGCGCGGATCGTGCAGCAGGGAGTCCTGGCTGACGCCGGGCGGCAGCGTGACCCCGCGCAGGTCGGCGGCGAGCTTGTCGGTCAGCAGCCGGGTGAAGATGGTGCCGAAGACGGCCACCCCGAACGCGGCGCCGATCGAGCGGAAGAACGTCACGCCCGAGGTGCCCACGCCCAGGTTCTCGTACCCCACCGCGTTCTGCACCGCGAGCACCATCACCTGGAGCACTCCGCCGATGCCCATGCCGAACACCAGGAAGTACAGGCTCATCTGCCAGGTGCCGCTGACCGGGCTGAGGCTGTGCAGCAGGACCAGCCCGAGCGCGGTGACCGCCGTGCCGATCACCGGGTAGATCTTCCAGCGGCCGGTGTGGCTGATCAGCTGCCCGGACAGGGTGGAGGTGAACAGCAGCCCCAGCACCATCGGCAGCAGATGCACCCCGGAGAGGGTCGGCGAGATGCCGTGCACCACCTGGAGGAAGGTGGGCAGATAGGTGATCGCCCCGAACATCGCGAAACCGACGATGAACGCGATCCCGCAGCACAGCGAGAAGGTGCGGAGGGAGAAGAGGGACAGCGGCAGCACCGGCTCGGCGGCGCGGCGTTCGACGCGGACGAACAGCACCAGGCACACGAGGCCCAGTACCGCCACTGCGGCGATCTCCCAGGACAGCCAGGCCCAGGTGGAGCCGCCGAGCGAGGCGATCAGCACCAGACAGGTGGCGACCGCCGCGATCAGGGCGGTGCCCGCGTAGTCGATGGTGTGGCGCCGACGGCGGGCCGGGATGTGCAGGACGGCGGCGATCACACCGAGGGCGACGGCGCCGATGGGCACATTGATGTAGAAGACCCAGCGCCAGGAGAGGTGGTCCACGAACAGCCCGCCCAGCAGCGGCCCCAGCACGCTGGTGGCCCCGAAGACCGCGCCGAACAGACCCTGGTAGCGGCCCCGGTCGCGGGGCGGGACGAGATCGCCGACGATCGCCATCGACAGGGCGATCAGGCCGCCGCCGCCCAGGCCCTGGAGGAAGCGGAAGGCGATGAGCTCCCCCATGTTCTGGGCGAGGCCGCACAGCGCCGAGCCGGCCAGGAAGATCACGATGGCCAGCTGGAAGAGCTTCTTGCGGCCCCACTGGTCGCCGAGCTTGCCCCACAGCGGGGTGCCGGCGGTGGAGGCGAGGAGATAGGCGGTCACCACCCAGGAGAGGTGGTTGAGGCCGCCGAGGTCGCTGACGATGGTGGGCAGCGCGGTGGCGACGATCGTCTGGTCGAGGGCGGCCAGGAACAGGCCGAGCATCAGGGTGCCGAGCGAGAGCCACAGCGCCGCGCGCGAGCGGGCACCCGGTGCGGGTGAGGGCGGCGGCTGGGGCGGGGTCGCGGGCTGCGCCGTCATACGGGGCGTCGCCTCCTGGGGTCCGGTTTTGGGCACGGACATATGCCTGCGGGTCACGGACAGCTACGATGTTCGATTCGTTCTGCACCATCTTGTCTGGTAATGCGGGGGCTGGCTTGTTGAGTGAGAGCCGGGCATCACTCGTTCGGGTGGTGCATAATCGCTGCCAATCGACCGGGGAAGGGTGGCGCGATGTCCCAGGACGCCGACTGCCTGATATGCGGACGCCCGGCGGAGCCCAGCGGGGAGCCCGCCTGCACCTGCCTCACGCACTCGCTGTCACGTCCCGTACCGCTCTCCGCCACCGGCCCGGATCCGGCCGACGTGGCGCTGTTTTCGGCCGACTCCCCACCCCGCACCCAGCGGCAGCTGCTCCGGGTGCCCCTCCAGGCGACGCCCGAGAGCCGTACCGGCCAGCACCGCAAACCCAAACAGCGCACCCGGGCGGCTGCGGCGGCCGGAGGGGCCATGGCGGCGGCCGTGGTGGGCTGTACGGCGCTCGCCGCCTCGCTGATGGGCGGTCAGGGCCGCACCAACGAGGTCCTGGACAAGAGCCTGGACGGCCCGACCATCTCCCTCCCGGACGGCGACCCCCTCCCGGACGGCGGCAGCGTGCTGCCGGACGGCGGCGAACGTCCGGAGTACGGGCCGCCCCCCGCCCCCTCACCCGCGGTGCGGAACGACGGCACCGGCGGGGAGGCGGCGGGCGGCGCGGAGAGCGAGCAGGAGCGGGAACCGGAACCGGACGCCGTCTCCGTGACCCAGCCCCCGCCCCCGGCCGAACCGAGCACCCCGCCGCCCGCCGAACCGCCCCCGCCCCCGGCCGAGGAGGACCCCGGGGACCCGGAGGACCCCGGCGAGACCACGCCCACCGAGCCGCTGCCGTCCCCCGACCCGCCCGGCGGCGTCCTGCGCGAGGGCGACAGCGGCCCCGCGGTCACCGAACTCCAGCAGCGGCTGCTCCAACTGGGCTGGGTCTACGACGGCACGGCCCACGGCACGTTCGACGAACGCACCCGGGACGCGGTGGCCCGCTTCCAGGTGGCGTACGGGGTGCAGGGCGATGAGTGGGGCGTGTACGGGGTGAACACGCGGCTGGCGCTGGAACACCACACGCGGCTGTAGGGCGGCCACGCCGGCGAGGCGGCCGCTGCGCGGGGGCGGTGACGCGGTGCCCGGTACCGGCGGCCGGGTGCGGACCGGCGATCACGACCAGCGGGCGACGGGCGGCGAGCACCATCAGGAGGCGCGGGCCGGCGATCGCGGCCGGTGGCCCGGTCCTCCCGGGAACCGGCCGCCCGGCCGCGGGCCGGGGGCCGGACGGGGGGTACGGGTGTCGGCCGGACACGGCCGGACCGGGGCGCGCCCGTCGTCGACCGTGCACCGTTGGTCCGTGGGGCCCACCGGGCCACGGCGCCCGGCCGCCCGGGTCAGGCGGCGCCGGCCGCGCCGTTGCCGCGTCGGCGCCGGTTGTGCCACAGCGCGGCCACGGCCAGCAGCGCCACCGCCGTCAGCGTCGCGATCGTCGGCAGGAATGAGGCGCCGTCACCGGCCGCCTCACCCTCCTCGGCCGCGGCCACCGGCTCGCCGGAGCCGGTGGCCGGGTAGTCGCTGTTGCCGCACAGCAGCCC
>NZ_JBHWJL010000367.1:0-4549 GCF_042731495.1 Streptomyces sp. NPDC059853 | reverse complement strand
GCCGTCCGCCCCCAGCCGCAGATACACGGACTCGAACAGTTCGTTCCAGTGGGCGCGGATCCGGGCGGCGAACTCCTCGTCCCCGTCCGACTCCGCGGTGTACACCGCGGCGTACATCTGCATCTGGAACATGAGCATGTCGCGGTCGGCGGTGAGCGCGGCGTACGCCTCCGCCATCGCGTCATGGGCGGCCCGCGGGTCCAGGTCCTCGCTCGCCCGCTCGAAGGCGCGGCGGATCTCCGCCGTGCAGTGGCCGGCGGCGGCCAGGAAGATCGCCCGCTTGTCGGGGAACAGCCGGAAGAGATACGGCTGCGAGACCCCGACCCGGCGGGCGATGGCGGCGGTGGTGGTCCCCCCGTATCCGCCCCTGGCGAACTCCGTGACGGCGGCGCGGATGACGGCGATCCGCCGCTCCTGAGCCGTCATCCTGCCGCTGTCCCTGGCCATGCGAGAAAGTTATTGACCAATCACTACATTGTCAACGGCAGTGGTGCCCGGTGCCGCGGCCCGCTCAGGCCAGCCGCACCACGGCCCGGGACAGCCCCAGCACCTTGACACCCGCGCTGCGCGCCACCAGATCGACCCGCACCGTGCGCGCGTCGTCGTCCAGCTTGGCCGCGACCTTCGCGGAGACCTCGATCTCCGCCCCGGTGTCGTCGTCCGGCACCACCACGGGGTTGGTGAACCGCACCCCGTACTCCACCACGGCCGCCGGATCCCCGGCCCAGTCGGTGACCACCCTGGCCGCCTCGGCCATGGTGAACATGCCGTGCGCGATCACATCGGGCAGCCCGACGCCCTTGGCGAAGCGCTCGTTCCAGTGAATGGGGTTGAAGTCCCCCGAGGCACCCGCGTACCGCACCAGGGTGGCGCGGGTCACCGGGAACGTACGGGCCGGCAGCTCCGTCCCCACCTCGACATCGGCGTACGCGATCCGCGCGGTCACTTGTCCTCCTCCGGCGCGCGCGCCACCAGCTTGGTGTACGCGGTCACCACATGCTCGCCCGCGGCATCGTGCACATCGCCGCGGATGTCCAGGATGTCGTTGCCCGCCATCGACTTCACGGACTCGATCACCGAGGTCACCGTGAGCACGTCGCCGGCCACCACCGGACGGCTGTAGCGGAACTTCTGGTCGCCGTGCACCACCCGGTCGTAGTCCAGGCCCAGCTTCGGGTCCTGGGTCACCATCTCGGCGGCGGCGAACGTGATCGAGAAGACGAACGTCGGCGGGGCGATCACATCCGGGTGCCCCAGCGCCCTCGCGGCGGCCGGGTCGGTGTACGCGGGGTTCTCGTCCCCGATCGCCACCGCGAACTCGCGGATCTTCTCCCGCCCCACCTCGTACGGCTCGGTGGGCGGATACGTCCGCCCGGTGAAGGACTGATCCAGGGCCATCGGGCCGTCAACCTCCCAGAAATCACGCGAGGCCGCCCCCGGAAGAACCGGGGGCGGCCTCGCACAGTGACAAGTCAGCGGGTCTCGCGGTGCGCCGTGTGGGCGTTGCAGCGCGGGCAGTGCTTCTTCATCTCAAGACGATCCGGGTCGTTGCGCCGGTTCTTCTTGGTGATGTAGTTCCGCTCCTTGCACTCCACGCAGGCCAGCGTGATCTTCGGGCGGACGTCGGTGGCAGCCACGTGAGTGCTCCTTGACGGATGGACGGGTTCAACACAGGGAAGAGTAGCCGATCGGAGGACCGACCCCGCAATCGGCTACTCGGAGTGAAGTAGCGGCGACCGGACTTGAACCGGTGACACAACGATTATGAGCCGTTTGCTCTACCGACTGAGCTACGCCGCCACGAGCTGCGCGGCTCCCGCCCGCAGGAGGAAGACCTCACATCTCAGAGCCCCAAAACGGAATCGAACCGTTGACCTTCTCCTTACCATGGAGACGCTCTGCCGACTGAGCTATTGGGGCGAGCGAGAAAGAGATTACACGCTCCGGGGCCGAAGACGAAATCCGTTCAGGGACACCCCGAGCCCGCCCAACACCACCCAAGTCCCCGGAAACCACAGCAGTACGACTAATGGCTTCTTCCCCACCCAACCACCCCGGGCGAACTAGCCTCGCCTCGTGCCCGACCACCGCGACCGCACCGCTGCCGCCGCCACCACGAGCGCACTGCTGCTGAGCGGGGCCCGGCTGGCCGACGGCCGTACCGTCGACGTCCGCCTCGGCGGCGACCGGGTCGAGGCCGTCGGCACCCCCGGGAGCCTGGCCGCCGCGCCCGGTACGCAGCGCCTGGACCTGAGCGGCTATCTGCTGCTGCCCGCCCCCGCCGAGCCGCACGCCCACCACGACACGGCCCTCACCAGCGGCGGCGCCGGGCCCCCCTCGGAAGAACCCGGCCGGCTGCGGCGCCGCATCATCGAGGCCGCGCTGCTCCAGCTCAGCCACGGCGCCACCGCCCAGCGCAGCCAGATCCGGATCGGCGACGTCCTCGGGCTGCGCGCCCTGGAGGCCGCCCAGGGCGCGCGCCGGGCGCTGCTCGGCCTCGCCGACCTCCAGCCGGTGGCCGCGCCCCGGGTGCTGACCGGGCTGGCCGGTGCCGACAACCGGGCCCAGCTCGCGGAGGCCGCCCAGCTCGGCGGCACCACGCTCGGCGGCTGCCCCGACCTCGATCCGGACCCGGCCGGGTACGCGGAGATCGTGCTGTCCATCGCGGACGCCCAGGACTGCCCCATCGACCTGCACACCGACGCCGACGACCCGGCCAGGTTCGCCCGGCTGGTGACCGCCGCCGGGGCCTGCCGCACCGCCGTCACCCTCGGCCCCTGCACCGGCCTGTCCCTGCTGCCGGCGGAGGGCGCGGCGCGCGCCGCCGACCAGCTCGCGGCGGCCGGGGTCGCGGTGAGCTGTCTGCCGCAGTCGCCGTGCGCCGCGCTGCCGCCGCGCCGCCCGGCCTGGCCGCCGACCCCGCCGGTCCGGACGCTGCTGGCCGCCGGGGTGACGGTGGCGGCCGGCAGCGGAGCGGTCCGGGACGCGGGCAACCCGGTCGGGCGCGGCGACCCGCTGGAGGCCGCGTATCTGCTGGCGGTGCGCGGGGCCTGCGACACCTTCGGCGCGTACCGGGCGGTCAGCTCGGCGGCGCGCGCCGTGCTCGGGCTGCCGAAGGTGCGCATCGAGCCCGGATTCCCGGCCGAGCTGCTGGCGGTGCGCGGCGAGAACCTGCCCGGGGCGCTGTCGCTGGCCTACAGCCGCGTGGTGATCCACCGGGGGCGGGTGGTGGCCAGGACCAGTGCCGTACGGGAGTACTGCGGATCACCGTCGGGGCCGCTGGCGGAGCTGCCGCGTCAGCTGGACTCCAGGAACTGAGCCACGGCGGCCAGCCACGGCTCCGGCTGGTCGATGTGCGCCATGTGCGCGGCCCGCGGCAGCACGACGCCGCGCGCGCCGGGGATCAGCGGCAGGGTGTCCGCGACCAGCCCGGCGGGGAACGTGCGGTCGTGCGCGCCGTGGAGCAGGAGCAGCGGTGTGCCGAGCGCGGCCAGCCGGTGGGCGGCGTCCGGCACCCGGGGTGAGGGCAGCCGCCCGGCCCGCAGGGGGCGCAGCCACTCGGCGGAGAACCGCACCCGCTCCAGGCGCGCGCGGTACTCCGCGCGCCGGTCCGCGCACCACACCTCCTGCTCCACCCCGGCGAGCGCGGCGGCGCGGGTCAGCGCGGGGCCGGTGAGCGCGGGGTCATCGGGGAACCGCGGCCCGCTCCCGCCGGGCGGCGGCGGCAGGACACTGCTGGAGGCGATGACCAGGCGGCGCACCCGGGCGGGGGCGGTGAGCGCGAGGAGCTGGGCGAGCAGTCCGCCGTAGGAGAAGCCGAGGACGTCCACCGGGGTGGCGTCGGTGGTGCGCTCCAGCAGGGTGACGAGGTCGGAGACGACCGCCTCCGGGGTGTACTGATCCTCCGGCAGGCCCCGGGTGGAGCGTCCGCAGCCGCGCAGATCGGGCATCAGCAGCCGGTGCGCGCCGGCGAGCCGGTCCAGGGGCTCGCGCAGATAGCTGTGGTCCCAGTCGGGTCCGCCGTGGATGACCAGCAGCGTCCGGTCGGCGGGCCCGGCGGTGCTGGCGACGTACAGCTCGACGGGTGGCGGACCGGACGCCACCGGTACCAGGTTTTCCGTGAACACCGGCACAGTGTGCCAAGCTCGGCGGCATGCGCACAGTCATCGCCGGAGGACATGGAAAGATCGCCCAGCGCCTCGAACGGCTGCTGGCCGCCCGCGGGGACCGGCCCGCCGGACTGATCCGCAGACCCGAGCAGGCCGAGGCGCTGCTGGCGGCGGGGGCCGAACCCCTGGTGTGCGACCTGGAGTCGGCGCGGGTCGGCGAGCTGACGCGGCATCTGGAGGGCGCGGACGCGGTGGTCTTCGCGGCCGGCGCGGGCCCCGGCTCCGGCGCGGAGCGCAAGGAGACGGTGGACCGGGCGGCGGCGGCGCTGCTGGCGGACTCGGCCGAGGCGGCGGGGGTGCGGCGCTATGTGATGGTGTCCGCCATCGACGTGGACAAGGAGCCGCCGCCCGGCACCGACCCGGTGTTCGCGGCCTATCTG
>NZ_JBHWJL010000366.1:0-4585 GCF_042731495.1 Streptomyces sp. NPDC059853 | reverse complement strand
GCCCAGTCCTGCGGGCGGCGCACCACCTCGATGTCGGGGTCCACGCCGTGGTTCTCGACGCCGAAACCGATGCCGCCCTCCAGCCAGGACGCGAACGAGGGCTGGGTGACGCCCGTGCCGTCCGCGAGCTGGGGCCGGCCACCGAGCCCGATCAGCCCGCCCCAGGTGCGGACCCCGATCACCGGGCCGAGGCCGAGCAGCTTGACCGCCGCGTTCACCTTGTCGCCGTCCGAGCCGGAGTACTCGTCGGCGAGCCACGCCAGCGGCCCGCGCGGGGCGTTCATCGGGTAGGTGTGCGGTTCGCTCAGCCGGGGGAACTCCCAGCCCAGGACCCGCCGCGCCAGCCGCTCGACGACCAGCTGGGAGGTGTGGCCGCCGCGGTTGCCGCGCACGTCGAGCAGCAGCCCGTCCCGCTCGGTCTCCACGCGCAGATCGCGGTGCAGTTGGGCCCAGCCGTCGGTCATCATGTCCGGGATGTGCAGATAGCCGAGCCGGCCTCCGGACAGCCGGGCCACCTCGGCGCGCCGCCCGGCCACCCAGGCGTGGTAGCGCAGCGGCTGTTCGTCGGGCAGCGGGACGACGACGGGGTGGCGGGGCGGGCCGCCGTCGGCCGGGTGGACGGTGAGCTGGACGGGACGTCCCGCGGTGCCGGCCAGCAGGGGCGCGGGCCCGGTCACCGGATCGACCCGGTGGCCGTCGACGGCGGCGATGGTGTCCCCGGCGCGGACGGCCACGCCGGGGGCGGCCAGCGGGGAGCGGGCGCGCGGGTCGGACGGTTCGGCGGGCAGGACGCGGGCCACCCGCCAGGCGCCGTCCTCGCCCCGCTCCAGGTCGGCGCCGAGCCAGCCCTGGTCGCCCGGCGGTTCGGCGGGCAGGACGTAGGCGTGCGAGGTGCCGAGTTCGCCCTGGACCTCCCAGAGCACGTCCACCAGGTCGTCGTGGCCGCCGATCCGGTCCAGCAGCGGCCGGTAGCGGTCCAGGTGGGCGGTGTAGTCGACTCCGGCCAGGTCGGCGCGCCAGAAGCGCTGCCGCATCAGCCGGCCCGCCTCGTCGTACATCTGCCGCCATTCGGCGGCGGGGTCCACGGTGAGCCGGATGCGGGAGAGGTCCGGGGTGCGTTCGTCCCCGGCGGCGGGGGTGAGCGGGATGACGCGCAGGCCGTCGCCGGTGTGCAGGACGGCGCGGCGCCCGTCGCCGCTGACCTCGGCGGCGGAGACGCCGCTGGTGATCTCCTCGGCCGCCGCGGTGTCCTCCCCGGTGAGGGGGAAGCGGTGCAGGGTGAGGTGGGGGGCGGGCGGCTCGCCGAGGGTGATGAAGGTGCCCTCGAAGCCGGTCACGGGGTGGCTGAGCCACACCACGCCGTCCTCGCAGGCGCGCAGTCCGCTGTAGCGGCCGGCCGGGACGGGGAACGGCTCCACCCGCTGGTCCAGGCCCTCCGTGTCGACCCGGACGGTGTGGTCGTCGCCGGTGGCGGGGGCGGGCGGGACGGGGCCGAGCGGCGAGGGGACGTCGGCGGCCAGGGTGAGCAGGTGGGGGCGGGCCGCGACCGGGAAGGACAGGTCGAAGATGTGGCTGTCGTAGGCGGGTTCGAAGCTGCGTTCGGAGAGGAAGGCGAGGTGCCGGCCGTCGCGGGTGAAGGCGGGCGCGTAGTCCCGGAAGCGGAGCGGGGTGGCGTCGATGACGGTGTCGTCGGCGAGCCGGGCGAGCTTGATCCGGCTCAGCGGCTGGGGCCCCGGGTGGGACCAGGCGAGCCAGCCGGAGTCCGGGGCGAACACCGGGTCGGCGATCGGGCCGTGCGGGCTGCGGTCCAGTTCCCGTACGGCGCCGGAGGCGAGGTCGGCGAGGAGCAGCCGGCCGTCGTGGGTGGCGAGGGCGGCGGTCGCGGCGTCGGGGGCGAGCGCCAGGGCGCGGACCTCGCCGAGTTCGCCGGAGCCGATGAGGGTGGGCGCGGTGCCGTCGGCCTCGGGGCCCACCGGGCGGACGGCCAGCGCGTCGGCGCCGCCCGTATCGGTGATCCACACCGCCAGGCCGGCCACGAGCCGGGGCAGCCGGGCGCGCACCCCGGGTTCGGCGGCGAGCGCCCGGACCGGGCCGCGGCCGTGCGGCAGCAGATGCAGCATGCCCCGGGTCTCCACCAGGGAGGCGTCCCCGGTGTGGTCGGGCACGGCGGCGGCGAGGTGGTCGGCGGCGCGCGGGTGGTGCGGGCGGCGGGCGGTGCGGGGGCCGCCGAGGGTGACGGCGAGGGGGCGCGGCCCGGTGCCCTCCTCCAGGTCGTCGAGCAGCCACAGCTCGCCGTGCGCGGCGTACACCACGCGGGTGCCGTCGCCGGCCGCGTGCCGGGCGTAGGCGCCGCCGAGCGGGGTGTGCCGGCGCAGCCCGGTGCCGTCGGGGCGCGAGGAGTACAGGGCGCCGGTGCCCTCGTGGTCGGAGAGGAAGGCGATGCGGTCGCCGACCCACTGCGGGTACTCGATGTTGCCGTCCAGGCCGGTGTGCACCCGGTCGAAGGTGCCGCCGCCGTCCGGGTCGAGCCAGAGTTTCCCGGCGGCGCCGCCCCGGTAGCGCTTCCAGCCGGCGGCGTCGCGGTTGCGGCCCATCCGCCCGGTGCGCAGCAGGACGGCGCCGCCGGGGCCGTACGCCACGTCGCCGACCGAGCCGTAGGGCAGGGTGCGGGCGGGTCCGCCGTCCAGCGGGACGGCGCGTGCCCAGGTCCAGCGGGCGTCGGGCTGGCCGGTGCCGCTGAGGGCGATGATCTCGCCGGGGCCGTGCCAGCGGCGTACCTGGGTCTCGTCGTGGGCCCACCAGGTGAGCCGCCGGGCCGGGCCGCCCTCGAACGGGGCGGCGTAGACCTCGGGGGCGCCGTCCCGCCGGGAGGTCCAGGCGATGTGGCGGCCGTCCGGGGATATCCGGGGGTGGCTCGCGGGGGCGTGGTCGGTGGTGAGCCTGCGGGCCCGGCCGCCGTCGGCCGGGGCCACCCAGATGTCGTCCTCGGCGACGAAGGTCACCCATTCTCCGTGCACGTGGGGGAAGCGTGCGTAGAAAGGCAAGGTCATCCACCGGAACGTAGCGGGCCTTCCGCGGCCTGTCACGGGTGATTGCGTCCCCTGGCCGGACGTCTGATGCCGTACATTCATCACACTGGTACGGTTCGCGCAGTTGTACAGGGACGATAAGGACGCTCGAACCATGACGGACCAGCCGCCGCGCGAACAATGGGGGACCCGGCTCGGGTTCCTCTTGGCCGCGATCGGGTCAGCCATCGGCCTCGGAAACATCTGGCGCTTCCCCAAAGTCGCCTTTGACAACGGGGGCGGATCGTTTCTGCTGCCGTATCTCATCGCGCTGCTGACCGCCGGAATTCCGCTGCTGATTCTCGAATACACGATCGGCCGCAAATACCGGGCCTCGCCACCGGCCGCGCTGCGCGCGCTCTACCGGCCCACGCAGGCCATCGGCTGGTGGCAGGTCGCGATCTGCTTCGTGATCGCCACCTACTACGCGGTGATCCTGGCCTGGTCGCTGCGGTACATCGGTTTCTCCTTCACCAAGGCGTGGGGCGACGATCCGAACGGCTTCTTCTTCAACGACTTCCTGAAGGCCGCCGACGAGCCCGGCACCATCAGCGCGTTCGTCCCCGGCGTGGCCTGGCCGCTCATCTTCATCTGGGTGGTGGCGCTCGTCATCCTGGGTCTCGGCGTGCGGCGCGGCATCGAGCGGGCGAACAAGATCTTCATCCCGCTGCTGCTGGTGTTCTTCGGCGTCCTGGTGATCCGCGCGGTGACCCTGGACGGCGCCACGGACGGGCTGAACGCGCTGTTCCAGCCGGACTGGAGCGCGCTCACCAACGGCAGCGTGTGGGTGGCGGCCTACGGGCAGATCTTCTTCTCGCTGTCCATCGGCTTCGGCATCATGATCACCTACGCCTCCTACCTCAACCGCCGCTCCGACCTCACCGGTTCGGCGATGGTGGCCGGGTTCGCCAACAGTTCCTTCGAGATCCTGGCCGGCATCGGTGTCTTCGCCACCCTCGGCTTCATGGCCGCCCAGGCGGGCGTCGGGGTCGAGGACGTGGTCAGCGGCGGCGTGGGGCTGGCGTTCGTGGCCTTCCCGCAGATCGTCTCGGAGATGTGGTTCGGCCAGGCGTTCGGCGTGCTGTTCTTCGGGTCGCTGGTGATCGCCGGGCTCACCTCGCTGATCAGCATCGTGCAGGTCATCGTCGCCGCCGTGGAGGACCGCACCGGCATCAGCCGCACCAGCGCGGTGCTGGCCGTCGGCGGCGCCACCGGCGTGGTGTCCGTCCTGCTGTTCTCCACCGACGGCGGGCTGTACTTCCTGGACGCCGCCGACCACTTCATCAACCAGTACGGCATCGCGCTGGCCGGCCTGGTGCTGCTCGTGATGATCAGCTGGATCGCGCGCAAGCTGCCGATGCTCCAGCGCAACGCCGACGCCACCTCGGCGGTCCTGCTGGGCCGCTGGTGGAAGCTGTGCCTGGGCGTCATCACCCCGGTCGTGCTCGGCTGGATGATGGTCGACAGCCTGATCAACGAATTCCGGGAGAACTACGAGGACCTGCCGACCTCCTTCC
>NZ_JBHWJL010000365.1:0-4623 GCF_042731495.1 Streptomyces sp. NPDC059853 | reverse complement strand
TTCCTTTTCGCCGAGGACGAAAACTCCCGGGGACGCCCCTGGCGTGACACGTCGCCATATCACCCCCATCGCGGCGGGGCCCGTACCGCAGTCGGGGCCCCGCCTCGTGCGTGGTGCGCGCGCACCGGCCGCCCCGGCGGACGGGGACACTCCGGGCGGAGCGCCCCCGTCCACCGGACGGTGTCAGACGCGGTGCAGGTGGAAGGTGAGCGTCAGCTCCTCGTCCGTGAACGCCGCCCCGGATTCCTCGACCGGGTCGCCCTCGGCGAAGTCCGTCGCCAGGACCTCCGTGGAGATCAGCGCCTGGTGGTCCGCCAGCGCCCGGGTCACCTCCGGATCGGTGGCGCGCCAGCGCACCGCGATCCGGTCGGTGACCTCCAGACCGCTGTTCTTGCGGGCTTCCTGCACCAGCCGGATGACGTCGCGGGCGATACCGGCCCGGCGCAGCTCCGGGGTGATCTCCAGGTCGAGCGCCACCGTCGCACCGGTGTCCGAGGCCACCGACCAGCCCTCGCGCGGGGTTTCGGTGATGATGACCTCTTCCGGAGTGAGCGCGATCCGCTCGCCCTCGACCTCGACGGCCGCCGTGCCCGCCCGCAGCGCCGCCGACAACTCGGCGGCGTCCGCCGCCGCGATCGCCTGCGCCACCGGCTGGGTGCGCTTGCCGAACCGGCGGCCCAGCGCACGGAAGTTGGCCTTCGCCGTGGTGTCCACCAGCGAACCGCCCATGTCGGAGAGCGCCGCGAGCCCGGTCACGTTCAGCTCCTCGGCGATCTGCTCCCGCAGATCGTCACCGAGCAGTTCGAAGCCCTGGGCCGCGACCAGCGCCCGCGACAGCGGCTGCCGGGTCTTCACCCCGGACTCCGCACGGGTGGCCCGGCCCAGCTCCACGAGCCGGCGCACCAGCAGCATGTCCTGCGACAGATCGGCGTCCACCCGGGACAGGTCGGCGTCCGGCCAGGACGCCAGGTGCACCGACTCCGGCGCGCCCGGGGTCACCGGCACCACCAAGTCCTGCCAGACCCGTTCGGTGATGAACGGCACCAGCGGGGCCATCAGCCGGGTCACGGTCTCCAGCACCTCGTGCAGGGTGCGCAGCGCGGCCGGCTCGCCCTGCCAGAAGCGGCGGCGGGAGCGGCGCACGTACCAGTTGGACAGATCGTCGACGAAGGTCGAGATCAGCTTGCCGGCCCGCTGGGTGTCGTAGGTGTCCATGGCCTTGGTGACCATGTCGACCAGGGCGTTCAGCTCGCTCAGCAGCCAGCGGTCCAGCAGCGGGCGGGCGTCGGGGGCCGGGTCGGCGTCCGAGGGCGCCCAGCCGGCGGCGCGCGCGTACAGCGACTGGAACGCGACGGTGTTCCAGTAGGTGAGCAGCGTCTTGCGCACCACCTCCTGGATGGTGCCGTGCCCGACCCGGCGGGCCGCCCACGGCGAGCCGCCGGCCGCCATGAACCAGCGCACCGCGTCCGCGCCGTGCCGCTCCATGAGCGGGATGGGCTCCAGGATGTTGCCCAGGTGCTTGGACATCTTGCGGCCGTCCTCGGCGAGGATGTGGCCCAGGCAGACGACCGTCTCGTAGGAGTTGCGGTCGAAGACCAGGGTGCCCACGGCCATGAGGGTGTAGAACCAGCCGCGGGTCTGGTCGATGGCCTCGCAGATGTACTGGGCCGGGTAGCGCTTCTCGAACTCCTCGCGGTTGCGGTGCGGGTAGCCCCACTGCGCGAACGGCATGGCGCCCGAGTCGTACCAGCCGTCGATGACCTCCGGGACCCGGGTGGCGGTGAGCGAGCAGCCCTCGGCCGTGCAGGGGAAGGTGATCTCGTCGATGTACGGGCGGTGCGGGTCCAGGCCCGACTGGTCGGTGCCGGTCAGCTCGCTCAGCTCGGCGAGCGAACCGACGCAGGTGCGGTGGTCCTCGGCGCAGCGCCAGATGGGCAGCGGGGTGCCCCAGTAGCGGTTGCGGGACAGCGCCCAGTCGATGTTGTTGTTGAGCCAGTCGCCGAACCGGCCGTGCTTGACGGAGTCCGGGTGCCAGGTGGTCTTCTCGTTCTCCCGCAGCAGGGCGTCCTTGACCTGGGTGGTGCGGATGTACCAGGACGGCTGTGCGTAGTACAGCAGCGGGGTGTGGCAGCGCCAGCAGTGCGGATAGCTGTGCTCGTAGGCGAGGTGCTTGAAGAGCAGGCCGCGCTGATCGAGGTCGGCGGTCAGGGCCTCGTCGGCCTTCTTGAAGAACTGGCCGCCGACCAGCGGGACGTCCTCGGCGAAGGTGCCGTCCGGGCGGACCGGATTGACCACCGGCAGGCCGTAGGCGCGGCTGACCCGCAGGTCGTCCTCGCCGAAGGCGGGCGCCTGGTGGACCAGGCCGGTGCCGTCCTCGGTGGTGACATAGGTGTCGTTGACGATGAAGTGGGCGTCCTGCTCGAAGGGCACCAGCTCGAAGGGGCGCCGGTAGGTCCAGCGCTCCATCTCGGCGCCGGTGAAGGTCTGCCCGGTGGGGCGCCACTCCTCGCCCAGCGCGCTGCCCAGCAGGGCCTCGGCCACCACCAGCCGCTCGGTGCCGTCGGTGGCCACCGCGTAGGTGACCTCCGGGTGGGCGGCGACGGCGGTGTTGGAGACCAGCGTCCAGGGCGTGGTCGTCCACACCAGCAGCGCGGCCTCCCCGGCCAGCGGGCCGGAGGTGAGCGGCATCCGCACATAGACGGAGGGGTCGACGACCGTCTCGTACCCCTGGGCCAGCTCGTGGTCCGACAGACCGGTGCCGCAGCGCGGGCACCAGGGGGCCACCCGGTGGTCCTGGGTGAGCAGGCCCTTGGAGAAGATCTCCTTCAGGGACCACCACACCGACTCGATGTACTCGGGGTCCATGGTGCGGTAGGCGGCGTCGAGGTCCACCCAGTAGCCCATGCGGGTCGTCAGCTCGGCGAAGGCGTCGGTGTGCCGGGTGACCGAGTCGCGGCACTTGGCGTTGAACTCCGCGATGCCGTAGGCCTCGATGTCCTGCTTGCCGGTGAAGCCCAGTTCCTTCTCCACCGCCAGCTCCACCGGCAGGCCGTGGCAGTCCCAGCCGGCCTTGCGGCTGACGTGGTAGCCGCGCATCGTGCGGTAGCGGGGGAAGGCGTCCTTGAAGACCCGGGCCTCGATGTGGTGGGCCCCCGGCATGCCGTTGGCGGTGGGCGGGCCCTCGTAGAACACCCACTCGGGGCGGCCCTCCGACTGCTTCAGGCTGCGGTCGAACGTCTTGTTCTCGCGCCAGAAGTCGAGGACCGCGTGTTCGAGCGCGGGCAGATCGACTTGGGCCGGCACGGGGCGGTACTGCGTCATCGGCATTCCTCCGGCGGACACACTGATCTCCGTCGGAGGGACGAGAGCCCGGCTCGGGCGCCCGCGGTACCACCCTCCTTGGCCGGGGCGCGGTGGCTGCCGCTGCCTCGGCCCCCTCATTGGGCCGCGATGCCGGGTCTACTCGCCCGCCCGGGGTTGGGGCGGGCTTTCTTCCGGCGGCTCCGGGGTGATCTTCACGCTGCCGCACGCCCCCGGGCTCACACCGTCCCCGGGTCGCTGACGGCTGCCGGACAGCGCTACTCGTCCCCATCCACGCCTTTCGCTGCGCCCAGTGTACGGGGCCGCGAGAAGCACGAACGACCGGTTATCCGGGGGCCGGGCGGGGCACAACGCAGAGGGATCGGCGCGTCCTCGTTGCCGCTCACCCGGGGTCGACTTATCGTTCCGGTCACAATGCGCGAGCACGATCACACTATGTGAAGGGGCCGCCGTGATGGTGGCGAGCGACACCGCCGGGGACCCGCCGGAGGACACACCGGCAGGGTCCGGGAACGGGTCAGAGAAGACATCGACGTCCGAGACGACGCAGACGACGCCGGGGAAGACGGCGGAGCAGCCGGCCGGGAAAGCGGCACCCGCGAAGAAGACGGCGAAGAAACCGGCGAAGAAGACGACCGCGAAGAAGACGGCCGAGAAGTCCACGACGGACGGGACAGGAGCCAAGAAGGTGGCTGCGAAGAACAGCACGAGGGACACGGTGGAGGACTCCTCCGCCGCGGTGCCCGCCGCCCGGCCCGCGAGCGCCGGGGAACTGCCGGTCCGCCCGGGTGAGGATCCGTGGACACCGGAGGAGGTGGCCGAGGCGCGGCAGGGCCTGGCGGAGGACGCGCAGCGGCTGCGGGCGGAGATCGCCGCGTCCGAGGACTCGCTGGCCGGACTGATGCGGGACTCCGGTGACGGCGCCGGGGACGACGAGGCCGACACCGGGTCGAAGAACATCACCCGCGAGCACGAACTGGCGCTGGCGGCCAACGCCCGCGAGATGCTCTACCAGACGGAGAAGGCGCTCGACCGGCTGGCCACCGGGACGTACGGCACGTGCGAGGTGTGCGGCAAGCCGATCGGGAAGGCCCGGATGCAGGCGTTCCCCCGCGCCACCCTGTGCGTGGAGGACAAGCAGCGGCAGGAACGGCGGCTCTGAGGGACGGCGGGCCGGTGGTCGGGTGATCGGACCGCACCGTGTCGTACCCTCAACGTGTGAGCGAGGCGGAGCGCACCATCGAGACACCCGAAGATTCCTCCACTCCGGAGCGTCCGGAGAAGGAAGAGACGGCACCGGAG
>NZ_JBHWJL010000364.1:0-4652 GCF_042731495.1 Streptomyces sp. NPDC059853 | reverse complement strand
GCGAAGGTGACCTCGGGGCGGTCGCCGCCGATGGTGGACTGGGGTTCCATGCGGTGGCCGGAGAGCACGTAGAGGGTGAGGAGCTGTTCGGTGGCGGCGAGGCGGGACAGCCGCATGGGGTAGACGAGTTCGCCGGAGGCGAAGGTGAGGCTGATGGGGTCCAGGGTGCCGCCGAGGACCACGTCCGGGTCACCGGCCGCGTCGGGGGCCAGCCGGAGCGCCACGTACTCCCACTCCTCCTCGACGTAGGGGGCGAGGGCGCCGGCCAGGGTGTCGGGGAGGACGAAGCCGTTGTCGGCGAGCCAGGTGCCCAGGGCGGCCGGATCGGTGGCGGTGAGCCGGGCCACGTCGAAGGGGCCGAGCCGGTCGCGGCTCACCACGTCCACGGGGGCGGCGCCGTCGCCCGGGTCGGCACCGGCGACCGCGCCGTCGCGCCCGCCCCGGGGCCAGTCGCCCTCGCGCGGCCAGAAGTAGTGGCGGACGCGGTACTCGGGGGCGGAGGCCGCGCGGAGGGTGTCGAAGAGGGCGGGGTCGCCCAGGGTGACCTCGGCGCGGCTGGGGACCGGCATGATCCAGGCGGCCTCGGCGGCGTCGCCGGTCACGGTGAGGCTCATGACGATGCGTTCGGTCTCCCCGTCCCAGTGCACGGCCGAGGTCTCCCGGGCGACGGTGAGCTGTTGCCCGGGTCCGGGGACCACGGCGCCGCAGCCGCAGGCGTACGCGGGCCGGGCGAGGGCGGCCAGCTGGGTCAGGAACAGCAGCAGGACGAGCAGGACGGGTGTACGGGCAGTGGTGCTCATGTCTCCCCCGGGTCGGGACATCAGACGGTGCGGGCCGCCGTCCGGCCCGCGACGCGGCCGGAGAAGAGGCAGCCGCCGAGGAACGTGCCCTCCAGCGACCGGTAGCCGTGCATCCCGCCGCCGCCGAACCCGGCGGCCTCGCCGGCCGCGTACAGCCCGGGCACGGGGGCGCCGTCCGCGCCGAGCACCCGGCCGCCGAGGTCGGTGAGCAGCCCGCCCAGGGTCTTGCGGGTGAGCAGGCTGAGCCGCACGGCGATCAGCGGGCCCGCGGCCGGGTCGAGCAGCCGGTGCGGCGGGGCGACGCGCACGAGCCGGTCGCCGAGGTAGCGCCGGGCCCCGCGCACGGCGGTGAGCTGGAGGTCCTTGCTGAACGGGTGGCCGACCTCCCGGTCGCGCGCCTCGATCTCGCGGCGCAGCAGGGCTTCGTCGACGAGGGCGTCGCCGGTGACGGCGTTCATGGCGCGGGCCAGGGCGGCCGGTTCGCGGGCGACGGCGAAGTCGGCGCCGTGGTCGAGGAAGGCGCGGACCGGGGCGGGGATGCCGGAGCGGGCCCGGCCGAGGACCTGGCGGACGCTTCTGCCGGTGAGGTCCGGGTTCTGTTCGGAGCCGGAGAGCGCGAACTCCTTCTCGATGATGCGGCGGGTGAGCACGAACCAGGTGTGGTCGTGGCCGGTGCGGGTGATGTGGGCCAGGGTGCCGAGGGTGTCGAAGCCGGGGAAGAGCGGCACGGGCAGCCGCTTCCCGGTGGCGTCCAGCCACAGCGAGGAGGGGCCGGGCAGGATGCGGATGCCGTGCCCCTCCCAGACCGGGTCCCTGTTGTGGATGCCCTCGGTGTAGTGCCACATCCGGTCGCCGCCGACCAGGCGGGCGCCGGCGCGTTCGGCGATGGACAGCATCAGGCCGTCGACGTGCGCGGGCACTCCGGCGAGCATCCGGCGCGGTGGGGTGCCCAGCCGCTTCGGCCAGTGGGCGCGCACCAGGTCGAGGTTGCCGCCGATGCCGCCCGAGGTGATGAGCACGGCGGGGGCGCGCAGTTCGAAGGCGCCGGTCACCTCGCGGCTGCTGGCGACGCCGCGCGGGACGGGGTCGGGGGCGAGGATCTCGCCGGTGACGGTGTCCACGGCGCGGTCGGTGGTGGCGAGCCCGGTGACGCGGTGCCGGAACCGCAGGGTCACCCGGCCGGTCGCGACGGCCTGCCGCACCCGGCGTTCGAAGGGGGCCAGCAGCCCGGGCCCGGTGCCCCAGGTGATGTGGAAGCGGGGGACGGAGTTGCCGTGGCCCCCGGCCTCGCCGCTGCCGCGCTCGGCCCAGCCGACCACGGGGAAGAAGCGCACCCCCTGCCCGTGCAGCCAGGCGCGCTTCTCCCCCGCCGCGAACTCGACGTACGCCTTCGCCCATCGGCGCGGCCAGTCGTCCTCGGGACGGTCGAAGCCGGCCGTGCCCTCCCAGTCCTGCCAGGCCAGCGCGTGGCTGTCGCGGATGCGCAGCCGGCGCTGCTCCGGTGAGCCGACGAGGAAGAGGCCGCCGAAGGACCAGTGGGCCTGGCCGCCGAGGGAGGTCTCGGGTTCCTGGTCGAGGAGGATCACGGTGCGGCCGGCGGCGGCCAGTTCGGCGGTGGCGACCAGTCCGGCGAGGCCGGCTCCGATCACGATCACATCGGCGTCGTACGCCATGCCTGCCTCGTCCCGTCGCCTCGGCCCTCGCTGCTGTCACCGATCCTCGGGTCCCGGCGGGCCGCCGTCAATACACGGCCGCGCCCTACTGGAGGGTGACGCGGTGGACGGTGTCGCGGCCGGCTCCGTTGGAGGTGGACACCCACAGGGCGTCGCCGTCCGGGGTGGCCAGGACGGTGCGCTGGCGGCCGATCTCGCCCTGGTAGTAGGCCTGCGGGGTGCCGGTGTCGGCGCCTTCCAGCGGGATGTGCCACAGCCGCTGGCCGCGCAGGGCGGCCATGTAGAGGGAGCCGTCGGCGTAGGCGAGGCCGCTGGGGGAGGCGGTCGCGGTGGACCAGGTCTCCTTGGGGTCGGTGAACCCCGGTTCGCCGCAGACGCCTTCGCACTGCGGCCAGCCGTAGTTGTTGCCGGGCTCGATGAGGTTGAGCTCGTCCCAGGTGTCCTGGCCGAGTTCGGAGGACCACAGCCGTCCCTCGTCGTCCCAGGCCAGGCCCTGGGGGTTGCGGTGGCCGAGGCTGTAGACGGGGGTGCCGAAGGGGTTGCCGGGGGCGGGCTCGCCCGCGGTGGTGATGCGCAGGATCTTGCCTTCGAGGGCGTCGCGGTCCTGGGCGAGCGGCGGGTCGGCGGCGTCGCCGGTGGTGGCGTAGAGGTGGCCGTCGGGTCCGAAGGCGAGCCGGCCGCCGTTGTGGATGGCGGCCTTGGCGATGCCGGTGAGGATGGGCTGGTAGCCGCCGAGGGTGTCGCCGTCCCAGGTGAGGCGGGCGATGCGGTTGTCGTTCGCGGCGGTGTGGAAGACGTACAGCGTGCGGTCGTCGGCGAAGCCGGGGGATATCGCGAGGCCGAGCAGCCCGCCCTCGCCGCCGTGCACGACGCCGGGGACGGTGCCGAGAACGGTACGGGTGCCGTCCGGTGTGAGGTGGACGATGCGGTGGGTGTCGCGTTCGGTGTAGAGCGCGGAGCCGTCCGGCAGCCAGTCGGCGCCCCAGGGCATCGACCAGCCGGACGACAGTTCCTCGATCCCGGCGGGCTGGGTGAGGCCGGTGGGCGGCGCGGCCTCCTCGCTCGCGGTGGGCGTGCCGCTGCCACGGGGCGGGGTACCGGTGTCGGCGTCGTTCTCGGTGGCGCAGGCCCCGCCGGTGGTGAGCGTGAGCGTGGCGAGTACGGCGAGGGCGGCGGTGACGGTCGTCCTGGCGCGCCTGGCGTGCATGACGTCTCCCCTTGGGTCGGTGGCGTACGGCGATCGGATACCAGCCCCCACGGCGCTTTCGATCAGATCACCGGCGCCCGGGGGCGTCAATGGGGTCCGGCGGGCGCCGGTCGCGGGCATTGACAGTGCCGTGCGCCGGTCAGCATGCTGGGCCGATGGCTGAGCCGCGGGTATTTGCGTCGGTCGATGAGCTGCGGGCGGCGGCCGGCGCGCATCTGGGGACCAGTGACTGGCTGGAAATCGACCAGCGGCGGATCGATCTGTTCGCGGAGGCGACCGGCGATCACCAGTGGATCCATGTCGATCCGGAGCGGGCCGCGGGCGGTCCGTTCGGGACGACCGTCGCGCACGGCTATCTGACGCTCGCCCTGGTACCGGAGTTGGTGCGGCGGCTGGTGCGGGTGGACGGGGCCCGGCTGGCGGTCAACTACGGGGTGAACCGGGTGCGGTTCCCGGCGCCGGTGCCGGCCGGCTCCCGGGTGCGGGGTACGGCCGGGGTCCACGAGGTGGTGGTGGTGCCGGGGGACGGGGTGCAGCTCACGCTGACGGTGACGGTGGAGCGGGAGGGCGGGCACAAGCCGGTGTGTATCGCGGAGACGGTCACCCGGTATTTCCTGTGACCGGCACCCGCCGTCAACGCCGTCAATACGCCACCGAGCACTCCCCCCTGCGGGTGACATCGCACTGAAATTCTTACCCAATGGTGTGATAGTGGGTCAGAACCGGGTGTGATCATGCGCCGATGCGCCCTGCCACCCGTGCCCCGCGCTGTGAGACCAAGGAAGCATGAAGGAACGGCGCGGCCCCAACCACCAGCTGCGAGCCCTGCTGCGCGAGGCCGGCTGGACCCAGCAGGAACTCGCCCGCGCGGTCAACACCCTCGGCACCGAGACCGGCACCCCGCTGCGGTACGACCGCACCGCCGTCGCCCACTGGCTCTCCGGCACCCAGCCCCGGCACCCCGTCCCCCCG
>NZ_JBHWJL010000363.1:0-4665 GCF_042731495.1 Streptomyces sp. NPDC059853 | reverse complement strand
GGCGCTGCCATCGAGGGTGGGTAGCCCGCGGCCCGGTCCCGGGGGGACCGGGTACGCGGTGCGGACGGCAGGGGGGTGGGCTGAGCCCCTCCCGACGTGCCCATCGCTTCCCCCGGCCAGGGGCGCAGCATCCGGCGCGACGCAGGCAACGGGGCAACGGAACGAGTCCGTGCCCCCGGCAGTTGCTGCGCCCGGCCGGGGGCACGGACTCGGATCGGTGACCGGTGGCTCAGCCCCCGCGGGCCGCGTCGTCCTCCACCTCGTCGCCCGGCTCCTCCTCGGCGCCTACCTCGGGTTCGTCCGTGATGTGTACGGACGCCTCTTCGGCCGAGGCGGCGCCCCCGTCGATGCCGACGTCCTCGCCGAGCACATCCGTACGGCGCCGGCCCACCTCGTTGACCTCCGTCAGCCGGCCGGCGCGCTGTTCGCCGCGGATCTCGGCCCGGGGTTCGCCCTCGCCGTGCGGAACGTCGCCGATAACTTAAACATACTCCTGCGCGACATCAGGGTTATCAAGGCCAAGCCGCAGGTCCAGGGACTCCCCCTCGCGTTCTTCCTCGTCCGTCGTGCCGAAGGAGTCCACCGCGAGCGGGCGTTCCGGCGGGGAGTACCCCTCCGCCATCTGGTCGTCGAGGTCCCGTTCGTCGAGCGTGTTCTCCATGTCGGGCTGTTCGCTCGGCGGCAGACGGCCGTCGTCCTCCGGCGGCTGGTACACGTCGTCGCCGCGTCCCTTGTCGTCCATGGGATGCTCCTTCCCCTCGGCGTTCGGCTGTCCGGCCCGGCGGAGCGCGGGAGCCCCGCCGGCCGCGGGGTCAGCGGCCGAGGGCCTTGCGCAGCTGTTCCTTGTTCATGGACGACCGGCCGTCGACGTTCTTCTTCCGCGCCTCGGCGTACAGCTGGTCCTTGGTCGGGCCCTGCGCGCCCTGGTGCGAGCGCTCGCCGCCGCGCCGGTAGGCGGACTTGGGGTCGCGGGTGGAGGTCTTGCTGGCCGTCCTGGTCTCACCGGCCCGCGCCCGCTGCTTGTTGACGGTACGGGCCGCGATCTCCTTGGCCCGGCCCTCGGACGCGCCGCGCTTCTTCTGGCCCTTCTTGATGTGCTCGTACTGGCGTTCTTCCTTCGCGTTCGATCCGGCCGGCACGGCTCGCTCCTCTCCTTCTCCTGCTTCGGGCGGCTGGGGCTCCAGGGCCTCCCGGGCTTCCGGGGCCACCAACCTGCCCCTTCGGGTAGCCCGTGTGCCGGTGTCCGAAACGTGCCGGGGGTGCGCCGGGGGGCGCGTACGCCGTTGACCTGCGGTTTCGCTCGACCGCCCGGGGCCTCGCCCGTATCTGCCGGGCGGCTCCGAGGACGTACGGTGGCGCGGCCGCCGCTCGGCCGGCCGGCCGGTTCCGGACCGGCGTCCGCGGGCCGCCGGAAACCGGAGTGCTGACGGGGGATAGATCGACGCGACCGGCCGCGTCTGAGTCATGACAGCGCAACGACAGGCCCTTGGAGGGTTCATGACCGTACAGTCCACGCTCCGGCGCACCCTGCTCACCGGTGCCGCCACGGCCGCGGCCCTGGTGGTGCTCCTCCCGCAGCCGGCCCTGGCCGGCGGGATGGACGTGATCGAGGTCCGGGCCTACGAGCCGGTCGCGATCAACGACCAGTGGGTGATGGGTCTGCTGCCCGAGGGCAACCAGAACTATGTGGTCTCCTCCCCCGCGTCCTTCGAGGCGGACCTCGATGCCGCCAGGAACTACCCGGGCAGCGACATCCGTCCCGAGAGCATCAGCGCCGGCGTGTACGGGGAGGACGGCGAGATCGTCCTGGTGGAGGGGTCCTGGCGGCTGGCCGGCGGGGTGCCGTTCATCGAGGTCACCCCCGAGGGGCAGGACTGGGGCTACGGGGCGCAGCCGGTGGTGCTGGAGGACGGGGAGGGCTGGGGCACGTACTACTTCGACCCGGCCGCGTGGCCGCTGGAGGGCGTCGGCACGTACACCGTCACCGCTTCGGACGCCGACGGTCACGTGTTCGACGAGATCGAGGTCTCCCTCGGCTTCTGACCGGCAGCGGACACCCCCACATGACGCGTGCACCCGAAGCCCACGACGCCGACTTCCGGGCCTTCGCCACCGGCAGGTGGCCGCGGCTGCTGCGGACGGCGTATCTGCTGACCGGCCACCACCACGACGCGGAGGACCTGGTCCAGGTGGCGCTGGTGAAGGCGTACGCGCGGTGGCACCGCGTGACGCAGGCCAGGGACCCGGACGCCTATGTGTGGCGCATTCTGATCAACGCGCACCGCGACCGGATCCGGGGGCTGCGGGTCTTCGAGTGGCTGACGGTCCGGTTCCCGGAGCGGTCCGAGCGGGACCGGACCGAGCAGGTGCTGCACCGCGAGGTGCTGGCGCGCGCGTTGCAGCGGCTTCCGCCGCGGCAGCGCGCCGCCGTGGTGCTGCGTTATATAGAGGACCGCACGGAGACGGAGGTCGCCGCGCTGCTCGGGCTGCGGATCGGCACGGTGCGCAGCCGGGCGGCACGCGGTCTGGAGAAGCTGCGCGCCGACCCGGCGGTCCGGGAACTGCGTGCCCCGGCCGGAGAACAGGAGGTGACGGACGGTGCCGGAGCGGCAAAGCGGAGCGGCGTTCGCTGAGGAACTCCGCCGGGCCATGGAGGCGGAGGCGGGCGCGGTGGAGCCGGGGCCGGTCCCGGTGGACGACCTGATCCGCCGGGGCCGGGCCCTGCGCTTCCGGCGGCGCGCGGCGGTGGTGGCGGGCGCGGGCGCGGTGGGTGTGCTGGCGGTGGTGCTGGCGGCCGGTCCCCTCTGGTGGCCGGGTGGCGGTGCGGCGGGTGACGGGGAGGTTCCGCCGGCCGCCACCGGCGGGCCGCCGGACCCCGGTGGTGCGGACGGTGCCGGCGGCGGCCCAGCGGTGGAGGTGGAGCCGTACGAGCCGTGGGTCGTCAATGACGCGTTCGTGCTGGCACTGCTGCCGGAGGGTGCGCAGAACTATCTGCTCTCGTCGCCCGAGCGCTTCGAGGAGAACCTGGAGACGGCCCGGGATGCGCACGGCGACGGCATCGGGCCCGACAGCATCAGTGTCGGCTACGACTTCGGCACCGACCCGCTGGTGTTCGGTGTCTGGCGGCTGGCGGGGACGCCGTCCCGGATCGTGGTGGTGCCGGAGGACGGTGGCGGGGTGTACCCGGCGACGCTGGTGACGCTGGCCGGGGAGCCGGGCTGGGGCGTCTACTACCTGGATGCCGCCTCGCTTCCGTCGCTCGCCGAGGGCTTCCGGGTGATCGCCCATGACGCGGACGGCCGGGTCTTCGCCGAGTTCCCGGTGGCCACGGCCGGGTGAGGGCCGCACCCGGGCTGTTTCGCGCCGGCGGCCCTCACCCGGGGCAGCGTGCACGCCCCACCGGCACCGACCCCTCCATTCACTCTTTCGGGTGATGGCGGGGGGAGTGCGCCGCGCGGCCGGGCGCAGGTCGGCAGGATGCGCAGGGCGTGCCCGGCCGCCGGCGGGCTCAGGGGAAGGGGCAGGTGACGGAGGGTGCTGATGGGGTCGTTCGCGGACGGGGTGGCGCGGTGAGCGCGGGCCGTCCGCTCCCGGAGACCGCGATCGGTGCGGCACGGCTGCGGGAGGTGAGCGAGAACGTCTACGCGTATGTCCAGCCGGACGGTTCGTGGTGGATCAACAACACGGGGTTCCTCGTCGGCCGCCGGGGGGTGGTCAGTGTCGACGCCTGTGCCACCGAGGCCCGTACCCGGGCCTATCTGCGGGCGATCGCCGGTGTCTGCGACCAGCCCGTGCGGACACTCATCAACACGCACCATCACGGAGACCACACCTTCGGCAACCATCTGTTCGGCGGGGCCACGATCGTGGCGCACGAAGGGGTCCGGCAGGCGCTGCTGGACTGGGGGGAGCCCCGGTCGGCCCCGTACTGGACGGATGTGGACTGGGGGGAGATCGAACTCGCCCCGCCGTTCCTGACCTACCGGGAGGGCGTCACCGTCCATGTGGACGACCTCGTCTGCGAGGTCAGCCATATCGGGACACCGGCCCACACCACCAACGATTCGGTGGTGTGGATCCCCGGCCGGAAGCTGCTGTTCAGCGGTGATCTGCTGTTCAACGGCGGTACGCCCTTCCTGCTCCAGGGCTCGGTCAGCGGTGCGCTGCGGGCGATGGGGACCCTGCGGGCGCTGGGGGCCGAGACCATCGTGCCGGGGCACGGGCCGGTCTGCGGGCCGGAGGTGATCGACCGGGTCGAGGGCTATCTGCGTTTCGTGCAGGATCTCGCGCGCCGGGGCCGGGAGGCCGGGCTGACCCCGCTGGACGCCGCCCGGGAGACGGACCTCGGTCCGTACCGCGAGCTGCTCGATCCCGAGCGCATCGTGGGCAATCTGCACCGGGCCTACGCGGAACTGGACGGTGTCGAGCCCGGTGGCCGGATCGACGCGGTGGCGGCCCTGGACGACATGGTGACGTACAACGGGGGGAAGCCGCTGAGCTGTCATGCCTGAGGGGTCGCGCCTCCGGGCGGGCCCGGGAGGGTCGCCGCACGGCGCCGCCCCTCCCCCGGGGGGCCGGGGAAGGGGCGGGCGTGGTGGGGTGCGGCGGCCGTCAGTAGGCGCTGTTGACGTTGTCCATCGAGCCGTACCGGTCGGCGGCGTAGTT
>NZ_JBHWJL010000362.1:0-4670 GCF_042731495.1 Streptomyces sp. NPDC059853 | reverse complement strand
ACGTTCTCGAACTCGTTGATGAGAACACCGTTGCGGTAGATCTCGTAGGACTGGCCGATCACCCGGATCTCGTAGTCGTTCCAGGTTCCCTTCGGGGTGACACCGGCTCCGCCGAGGCCGACCCGGTCGAAGCCGTAGACCGAACCGGTCTTGTAGATGTCCCCGGTGGGGCGGTCGTAGATCTGGATCTCATGGCCGTAGTTGATGGCCACCCACTCCGGGCGGCTCTCCTCCGGGTGGTCGTGCACGTCCGGGAACCGGACGAACACCCCGCCGTTGGTGAGCAGTCCGTCGGGGGCGTCGTCGCGCCACTGGAGCTTCAGCGAGAAGTTCTCGTACTGCCGCTCGGGGAACCACAGCATGCCCATGCCGCCGACCTCGGAGCTGGAGGTCATCGCGTCGCCCTCGGAGAGACCGAAGGCCCCGCCGCCGACGTGCTGCCAGCGCTCGAAGCTCTCCGGCGTCCCGTCGAACAGGCTGCGGTAGCCCTCCGTGTTGCCGGGCGTGCCGATGCGGGAGTCCCGGGCCGCCTGCTTGATCAGCCCGGCCTCGCGCTCGTCGATGACGCCCTCGGTCAGCAGCTGACCGGTGACGGTGTCCACGTGCTTGAGGAACAGCGCGTGCGAGGACCAGTCCTTCTCGTCCTCGATCCGCTCGTTGATGCGGCACCGGTTCTCGGTGATCCGGTTCGGGACACCGGTGTCCACCTCGCCGACGAACACCGTGCGGCGCTCGTCGAACTCGGCGCAGTTGGGGGCCGGCACCCCGCCGCCGCGCGCGACGGTGAAGGTCAGCTGCTGGGCCTGCGCGGTGTTGCCCGCCTCGTCGGTGGCCCGGTAGGAGACGGTGCGCCGGCCGATGGTGTCCACGATCACCGGCTTCGTGTACTCCAGGTAGGGGCCGTCGTCCAGGGAGTACTCCACCAGGGCCACACCGGATTCCTCGTCGGTGGCCTCGACGCTCACCCGGGCGTACCCGATGTAGGCGCCGGAGGAGTTGAGGTTGCCGGTCACGCTCGCCGAGACCTCGGGGGCGGTGGTGTCCTCCTCGACGATCTCCACCACCGTGAACTCGACGCTCTGCTCCTCGGACACGTTGCCCGCGCGGTCGGTGGCCCGGTAGCGCAGCACATGGGTGCCCAGTTCGTGCACCTCCACCGGACCGGTGTACGGCTGCCACGCGCCGTCCGCGCCCAGGGCGTACTCGATGGAGTTGACCCCCGAGCCGGTGTCGGACGCGGTGACGGTGACAGTGGCCGAGCCGAGGTAGTTGCCGTCCTCGTCCTGCTCACCGGCGACCGTGGCCGAGGTCTCGGGCGGTTCGGTGTCGTCGGTCGGGGGTTCGACCACCGTGAACTCCACGGTGCCCGGCTCCGAGACGTTGCCGGCCACGTCGGTGGCGCGGTAGCGCAGCAGATGGTCGCCGACCCGGTCCACCACGATCGGGTCGCCGTAGGGCTGCCACTCGCCGTCGGTGCCCTCGGCGAACTCGATGCCCGCCACGCCGGATCCGGTGTCGGTCGCCTCCAGGGTGACGGTGGCGGAGCCGAAGTAGGCCCCGTCGTCGTTCTGCACCCCGTCCACGGTGGCGCTGACCTCGGGCGCGGTGGTGTCCTCGCCGTCGTCCTCGGTCACCACCAGGATGCCCTGCATGGCGCCGTGGCCCGGGATCGCGCAGTAGTAGCGGTAGACGCCGGGGGTGAGGACCACCTCGGCGGTGTGCAGACCGCCGTTGCTGTCGGTGGGGTTGGCCAGGATGTTGAGCGTGACGTCGCTGTTGAACTCGGGGTTGCCGGTGTCGAAGGTGAGGGTGTGCGGCATGGCGACCGTGTTGCCGGTCGCCTCACTGTTCTCGAAGACGATGGTCGCCGGTCCGGCGACGGCGGTCTGCGGCGCCTCGGTGAAGGCGTCCATCCCGTCGTCGGCCGCCCAGCGCAGCGTCTGCTGCTGGGCCGCCGTCTCCCGCTGCCCCTCCCCCGCGCCGCCGAGCGCGGCGGCGGAGGTGAGCCCGAGAAGCAGGGCCATGGAGGTCAGCAGCGCGGTCCACAGGGTGCGGCGTTGCAGGGCCGCTGTGCGTCTCATCTAGTCGCCCTTTCTGACCAGGTCGGAGGCGGCCGGTGTGGGCGCGCCGCCGGAGTAGGTCACCCGCCACAGGGCGGATTCTCCGTCGGAGTTGAAGAAGCCGCGGCCGTAGTCGAGGACGTAGAGCGCGCCGTCGGGGCCGAACTTCCAGTCCATCAGGTTGCGGATGCCGCCCTGGCCGACCGGGATGATCTCCTTCAGCGACTCGGCGTGGGTGGGCGGGGTGCCCGCTCCGGTGGTGGCGGGGTCCAGCAGGACCGCGTGGCGCGGCTGGACTCCGTCGTAGAAGTCGCCGATGAACCACTTGCCGTCCCAGTACCGGGGCCACTTGATGTCACTGGCCCGGTTCTCGTCGTACCGGTAGACGGGTCCGGTCATGGCCGCCTGGCCACCGCCCTTGGCCCACGGCAGCCGGTAGAACTCCTCGTCCGCGGCGTAGGAGGGGACGCCGTTCGCGTCGCGCGGGTAGTCGGGGCCGCCGCCGTTGGGGGCGTACCAGATGGAGACGGGGGTGACCGGGGGAAGCTTCACCAGCCCGTCGTTGTGGGGGGACTCGTTGCGCGGGGCGTCGCAGTCGTACCAGTCCAGCGGCTGGTCGGGGTCGGGCAGGTTGCGGTCCCGGTAGGGCTGCTTGTTGCCCATGCAGAACGGCCAGCCGAAGTTGCCCGGCTTGGTGATCGCGGTGAACGACTCGTACTTGGCCGGGCCCCAGGTGGTGCTGGGCTGTGAGGCGTCGGGGCCGACCCAGCCCGCGTAGAGCACGTCGGTCTGCCGGTCGACGAAGATCCGGGACGGGTTGCGGACGCCCATGGCGTAGATCTCGCCGCGGGTCTTGCCGCCGCCCTCGGCGGTCTCCTCACCGGTGAACAGGTTGCCCTCGGGGAGGGTGTACGTGCCGTCCTGTTCGGGGTGGATGCGCAGGATCTTGCCGTTGAGGTTGTTGGTGTTGCCCGAGGTGCGGCGGGCGTCGGCGAAGGAGGTGCCGGCGAAGACCGGCTCCGGGTTGTTGCCGGAGTACCCGCCTGTGAAACCGGAGGAGTTGGTGTCCCCGGTGGCGATGTACAGGTTCTCCTTGGAGTCCCACGCCATGCCGCCGCCGGCGTGGCAGCAGCTGTGGATCTGCACCGGCCAGGACAGCAGCACCTTCTCCGAGGACAGGTCCAGCCTGCCGGTGGAGCGGTTGACGGTGAAGCGGGAGACCCGGCGCTCGGCCGTGCGCTTCTCGCGGTCGATCTCCGAGTGCGGTGTCCAGTGCAGGTAGATCCAGCCGTTGGTGGCGAACCGCGGGTCCAGCTCGATGCCGAGCAGGCCCTCCTCGGTCTTGACCAGTTCGCCGCCGCCGCCCTTGTTGCCGAAGACGGTGAGCGAGCCGACCAGCGAGACCTCGCCGGTGCGCGGGTCCCAGACGTGGATCTCGCCCTCGCCCTTGCCGATGTCCGGGTCGTTCCAGTCGGTGACGACCGGCGCGCCGGCGGGGCCGCCGCCGCGTCCGATGTAGAACACCCGGCCGTCGGGCGCGGTCACCAGGCCGTGGGGTTCGCCGATCTGGTCGTGCTGTCCCTGCTGGTTGGGCGGGGTCAGCCGCTCGGCGGCGTAGTTGGCGGTGACGGTCGCCTGGCAGTCGGCGCGGGCGACGCGGTTGGTCCAGCTGAGCGCGCCGCGCAGGTGGTCGCGGAAGTCGGCCTCGCCCCAGGAGGCGACGGTGCCGCCCATGGCGGTGTAGAACGAGCGGCCGCCCGCGTAGTCCTGGCACCAGGAGATCGGGTGGTCCGGGCCGTTGGCCGACTCACCCGGGTTGTAGTCGAGTTCGCGGACGCGGGCGACGGTGTGCACCTCGCCGCTGGGGTTGGTCTCCCAGTTGAACCACCGGTCCAGGCGGCTCCACTCCTGCGGGAGCGAGGCGGTCGCCGGGTGCACCCGGTCGCCGACCTCGACGGTGGCGCGCTGGGCGCTGCCGCCGCTGCCCTCGGCGGGGCGGGCGCCGATCAGGGCGCCGTACCAGTCCGAGTACGGTTCGGTGCGGGCCGCGTCGTGCACGCCGAGGAAGCCGCCGCCCGCGGCGAGATAGGCCTGGAGGCCGAGTTCCTGTTCGGCGTCGAGCACGTCGCCCGCCCCGGTCAGGAAGACGACGGAGTTGAAGGTGCCCAGCCGGCGGCCGTCGGTGAACACCGAGGCGTCGGCCGTGGCTTCGACGGTGAACCGCTGCTTCGCCGGGCCGCTGCGCCCGATCGATTCGAGTGCGGCGATACCGGCGTCGACGGTCGGGGATTCGGCGCCGGCCGAGGCGTGGAAGATCAGCACGCGGACGTCGTCGCCGCCCGGTGGCTGTGGGAGATCGAGCGCCCGGGCCACGGATTCGGCGGACGGCTGGGCGCTGGCCGGTGCGGCCTGCATGGCGCCGGCGGCCAGGACGCCGGACAGCAGGGCTGCCGCCCATACGCGCAGGCGGCGCGGGCGGCCGGGCCGGCGGAACCGGCCGCCCGAGGCGGATCTGGGCACCTGCTCCGAGTTTCTGGGACTGATATGCGGTGGTCGCCGCATGTGCCACCCACTCTCACGGGTTCGGGATCAGCGAGCAAGGTAGACGCT
>NZ_JBHWJL010000361.1:0-4671 GCF_042731495.1 Streptomyces sp. NPDC059853 | reverse complement strand
CGGCGGCGGGGTGAGGCTGCGCAGCCCGCAGCGTTCCGGGTCGGCCTCCTCGGGCAGCCGGAAGCTGACGCCGCCGTCGGCGGCGACGGTGATCCAGGTGCCGCGCTCGGGGGCGCCGCCGCCCGTCAGGCGCAGGGCGCAGCCGCGGTCGGTGCCGATCTCGTGGCTGCCGGGGCCGAGCAGCCAGACGTGGCCGGCGCCGGGGCCCGAGACGTGCCGTACCTCGATCAGCGGGGCGTCGCCGGGGTGCGGGGTCCAGGCGCGGGTGAGGGAGCGGCTGTCGTGGCCGGCGGGGGCGTCCACGCCGAGCAGGGCGCCCTCGCGGATGCCGCTGGCGCCCAGGGTGGCGTCGGGGTCGAGCTGCCGGTCGCCGAGGTAGAGCTGCCCGGCGCCGAGTACGGAGCTGAGGTCGGCGACGGTGGCGTCCTCGGGGACGTCCAGCAGGTGGTCGGTGGGCGGGCCGTCGGGGACGGCGGTGGAGACGGTCAGTTTCACGGGAGTCCAGCGGCGTCGGGCGCTCTCGGGTCAGCTCAGTGCTGCGGGGAGCGGCTGGTGGTGGAGGGGGAGGTGGAGGCGGAGCCGGGGGCCCGGCCGGCGGAGGTCTCGCCGGCCTCGGCGTCGGCCACGGATTCGAGCGGGGCGGCGGCGCTGCGCCCGAGCGGGACCTCGGCGGGCTCGGCGGCGCGGGGCTTGGCCAGGGTGATCTGCTGCTGGGCCTGGCCCTCGGCTTCCTCGAAGAGGTCGCCGGCGGCGTTGCCGGTGGGCGGTGCGGGCGGCAGGACGGGCGGGATGGTGGGCAGGACGCGGGCCAGGGCGGGGCCGAGGGCGTCGAAGAACGGCAGCAGCGGGGTGCCGGTGACGTAGACGCGGGCGTGCCGGTCGGCGAGCAGCCGGCGGACGTGGCCGCGTCCTGGTCCGGTGACGATGACGCGCGGGACGGTCAGGTCGGCGGACGGCGGCGCGCTCAGCTCCACCGGCAGCGGGTCGGGCAGTTCGGTGGCGATGAGCACGGGTGCCAGGCCGAAGTGCGGTTCGGTCTCGCGGGCGGCGCGGTAGGCGTTGCGCACCGGCTCGCCCGGGTGGTTGCGGTGGACCCCCTCGGCGACGGTGACCAGGCCGGCCGGCAGCCGTACGTCGAGCTGGGCGGCGATGGCCTGGAGCAGGGCGGCGGCGCCGCGCTGGTCGCCCTCGATCGCGAACTGCTGGGGCCCGGTGGCCAGATCGAGGAAGACGGCGCGGCCGGTGCCGTCCTCGCTGGCGCCGAGCGCGACGATCACCGGGCGCACGGCGTCCGGGTCGGGGGTGACGGCGGGGAGTTCGGCGCGGTCGATGGTCCAGGTGCCGGCCTCGGAGGAGTCGGCGAGCAGGACGGTGACCTCGTGGTCGTCGACGAGCGCGGCGTACGGGCGGGCGGGGGCGGCCTCCTGACGGGCGCGGACCAGGGCGCGTTCGGCGTCGCGCCAGGTGAGCGGGGCGCCCAGGTGGTGCACCAGCCGCCGCAGCCGGCGCCGGTGCCGGAACCAGGCGCGCACCGGGGCGGCGAACGCGTTGCGGGTCACGGCCAGTTCGCGCTTGACGCGGGCCCAGGCGGCGGACCAGCCGCCCATCCGCATGGCGATGGCCCGCACGATGAGGAAGACGATCAGCAGCGCGCCGATGATGCCGCAGATGCGGAAGATCGTCTCGCGGTGCTGGCTGAAGAACTCGAAGGGGTCGGTGTTTCTCATGCCGCGGCATTCTCCCGTCGCATCTCGCGGCGCATGGCCAGCAGAGCGTAGTGGGTACGGGACTTGACGGTCCCCTGGGGTACGCCGATGGCGCGGGCGGCATCCGCGCGGGACCGGTCGCACAGGTGGACCTGCACGAGGACCTCGCGGTGTTCGGGGGTGAGGCGGGCGAGCGCACCGTGCAGCACATGGCGGTTGACCACGGTGTCGGCGACGTCCGTCTCGGTGGTGCGCTGGAGCATGGGAGCGGGGACCACGCCCATGGGGACGGTGCGGTCGCGGCGGTGGGCGTCGACGGCGAGGTTGCGGGCGACGGTGTACAGCCAGGCGACGAGCCGGTCCTCGTCGAATATCAGCTCCTCCTCGGGGGCGTCGGCCGGCGGCGCGTGCTGTGCGGCCAGCCGCCACACCCTGAGCATGGCTTCCTGGACGATGTCCTCAGCGCGGTGGGGGTCTCCGAGCGTCAGCCGGTTCACGTAGCGCAGCAGCCGGGCGCGGTACCCGGTGATGAGCCGGTGCAGCAATTCGCCCGGATCGCGTTGAGCGGTACGCATGGTTGCTCCATCCTCAGCGGCACGGCTTGGAGAGCGTATTCATTCGGCCTCCATATTTCTCCAGACCGAAGGGAAAATCCCGCCCATGAGGCTCAGATGTAGCTCAGATTTTTTATGACCGATACCTGAGGTTCTTCGGAGGCGGGCGGGATACGGGCCGTATCCGGGCGCCAACAGGCCCGGGAACGGGCCCGCTTGCGGCCCCTTCGCAGGCCGGGGGCGGGGCGCGGCTGCCCGTTCGGAGGGGTGCGGCCCCGTCGCGGGGCACGGATTTCTCCGTGCCCCGCGCGGAGTTCATCTGTGCCGGTCGGGGAGAAAAGAAAGAAGGTTGCGCAATGCGCGGAGGGCGGCCGGGTCGAGGGGGGCCGCGCTCAGATAGCGGCCGGCGATCCCCAGGTGCCGGTCGGCCTCGGCGACGGTGGCGGTACGTCCCCCGGCGGCCTCGATACGGGCGGCGGCCTCCGCGGGTCGGTCATCGGCGGCCAGCAGCAGTTCGGTCAGCGCCCGGGCGTGCGCCGGCGGGGCGCCGGCGAGCGCGGTGAGCACCGGCAGGGTCTTCTTGCCCCGGCGCAGATCGCCGTACACCGGCTTGCCGGTGAGCGCCGGGTCGCCCCAGATGCCGAGCACGTCGTCACTGGCCTGGAACGCCACCCCGGCGTGGCGGCCGGCGCGGCGCAGTGCCTCGACGGTGCGGTGCGGGGCGCCGCCGAGGACGGCCCCGAGGGCGGTGGCGCAGCCGAACAGCGCGCCGGTCTTGCGCTCGGCCATCCGCTGGTACGCGTGCGGGGTGACGGCGCCGGGGCCGTACCAGGGGCGGCTTTCGAACCGCAGGTCCTCGGCCTGGCCGCGCACCAGGTCGCCGAGGGCGTGGACGAGGTGGCGGACGGCGGAGTGGGCGTGCGGGCCGCCGGAGCGCAGGAGGGTGTCGAGGGCGAGGGTGTGCAGCGCGTCGCCGGCGAGGACGGCGGGCCCGGTGCCGTACGCCTTCCACACGGCGGGGCGGGATCTGCGGCGTTCGTCGCCGTCCATGATGTCGTCGTGGACGAGGGAGAAGGTGTGGATCAGCTCCACGGCCACCGCGCCCGGCAGGGCGTCCTCGGGGTCGGCGCCGACGGCTTCGGCGGCCAGCAGGGCGAGGGCGGGGCGCAGTCCCTTGCCGCCGGTGGTGTGGGCGGCCATCTCGCGCAGCCAGGGGTCGAGTTGGCCGAGGGCGGCGTCGAGGGCGGGGGCGGTACGGGCGCGGGCGCGGGCGAGCGCGTCGGCGGCGGTGCCGTCGAGGGCGGCGGGCGGCCGGAGTTCCTGGATCATGGGGCTCCCTCGGCGGGGGTATGGAGCGCGGCGAGTGCCTTGTCGGTCATGTCGGCGGCGTGGTACAGCCCGATGCGCCGGAACTCGGCGCGCAGGGCGCGCAGGTCGGCGGCGGTGCGGGCGCTGTCGTGCTCGCCGAGCCGGTGCAGGGTCTTGGCGAGGCCGAGGCGGCACAGGGCCTGGCCGCGGAGTTCGTCGATGGCGCGGAACTCGGCCAGCGTCTCCTCGTAGGCGCGTCTGGCCTGCCGGTAGCGGCGGGCGCGGAAGAGGACGTTGGCGCGCATCTTGTGGTTGTAGGCGAGCGCGGAGGTGAGGTTCATCCGGCGGCAGGCGCGTTCGGCCTTCTCCAGGATGCGCAGCGCGCGGTCGGCGTCGCCGTCGCGGACGGAGACGATGTCGGCGATGCCGCGCTGGGCCCAGGCCCAGCCGCGCCGGTCGTCGGCGCCGCGGGCGATCTCGGCGGCCTCCTCGAAGAGGGCGAGCGCGCGGTCGAAGTCCCCGGTGTTGCGGTGGATCTGGGCGATCCCCTCCAGCGCCCAGACCGTGTGCCGGGCCTCGCCGCGCTTGCGGGCCTCGGCGAGGAGTTGTTCGTGCAGTCTTCCCGCTGCCTGGAAGTCCCCCTGTATGCGTCCGGTTTCGGCCAGTCCGGCGAGCGCGTAGCCGCGGGCCACGACGTCGTCGCCGCGTTTGCCGAGATCGGCGGCGAGGGCGAGCAGCCGGCGGGCGAGCGGGAGGGCGCCGCGCTGCCGGGCGAGGGTGCCGCCGCTCCACACCGCCCAGGCCATGGCGCCGAGGTCGCCGGCCGCGCGGGCGGTGCGGTAGCTGGCCTTCCAGGCGGCGTCGGCCTGGGGCACCTGCCCGAGGCGGCGGTGCGCCTCGGCGACGGCGAGCCCGGCGCGGGCGACTTCGCGCTGGTCACCGTCCGCCTCGGCGGTGCGCAGCTGTTCGGTGGCGCGGTCGAGCACGTCGGTGAGGGAGGAGTTCACGGACAGGGTCGTCAGCGCGCCCTGGTATTCGGGCGCGAACGCTTTGGCGTACATGCGTGGCGACTATACACGAGGTGTATACTCAGTATGTATAGC
>NZ_JBHWJL010000360.1:0-4692 GCF_042731495.1 Streptomyces sp. NPDC059853 | reverse complement strand
CAGGGCCCCGGCGGCTCCGGCCGCCGAGGGCGCGTACGTCACCCCGCTGGTGCGCAAGCTCGCCAGCGAGAACGGCGTCGACCTCAACACCGTCACCGGCTCCGGTGTCGGCGGGCGCATCCGCAAGCAGGACGTCCTGGCCGCCGCCGAGGCCGCCAAGGCCGCCGCCGCGGCTCCGGCGCCCGCCGCCGCCCCGGCCGCGCAGGCCCCGGCCGCCCGGACCCCGTCCCCGCTGCGCGGCCAGACGGTGAAGCTGACGCGGATCCGCAAGGTCATCGCGCAGAACATGATGAAGGCGCTGCACAACCAGGCGCAGCTGTCCACCGTGGTCGAGGTGGATGTCACCCGCATCATGAAGCTGCGGGCGCGGGCCAAGGAGTCCTTCCTGGCGCGCGAGGGCGTCAAGCTCTCCCCGATGCCGTTCTTCGTGAAGGCCGCCGCCGAGGCGCTGAAGGTCCACCCGGCCGTCAACGCCAAGCTCAACGACGACGACACCGTCACGTACCACGACGTCGAGAACATCGGCATCGCGGTGGACTCGGACAAGGGCCTGATGGTCCCGGTCATCAAGGGCGCCGGCGATCTGAGCATCGCGGGCATCGCCAAGAAGACCGCCGAGCTGGCCGGCAAGGTCCGCTCGGGCAAGCTGAGCCCGGACGACATGAGCGGCGGCACGTTCACGATCAGCAACACCGGTTCGCGCGGTGCGCTGTTCGACACGATCATCGTGAACTACCCGCAGGTCGCCGAGCTGGGCATCGGTGCCACGGTGCGCCGTCCGGTCGTGATCGACCACCCGGAGCTGGGTGAGACGATCGCGGTCCGCGACATGGTGTACCTGACGCTCTCCTACGACCACCAGCTGGTGGACGGCGCCGACGCCGCCCGCTACCTGACGGACGTGAAGGCCCGCCTGGAGGCCGGGGAATTCGAGGGCGAGCTGGGGCTGTAAGCCGCGGCGACACCCCTGGCGCGCGCCCCGTCCGGAGCATTCCGGGCGGGGCGCGCTCTATGGTTCTTGGGCAGCCAGTACCAGGGAGCGTGGTGTCACTCATGAGTCAGCCGGTCGTGCATTCCCTGCGCGAACAGATCCGCCAGCACATCGTCGAGGGCATCGTCAGCGGGCGCTGGCAACCGGGTGAGCGGATCGTGGAGCGGCGGATCGCGGTGGAGCTGGAGGTCAGCCAGACCCCGGTGCGCGAGGCGCTGCGCGAGCTGGAGGCGCTGCGGCTGATCGAGTCGGCCCCGAACAAGGGCGTGCGGGTGCGGACGCTGACCGTGCCGGTGCTGGAGGAGATCTACCCGGTGCGGGCGGGCCTGGAGCAGATCGCGGCGGAGCTGGCGGC
This sequence comes from Streptomyces sp. NPDC059853, assembly GCF_042731495.1. NCBI lineage: Bacteria > Bacillati > Actinomycetota > Actinomycetes > Kitasatosporales > Streptomycetaceae > Streptomyces > Streptomyces sp. NPDC059853. The sequence continues at coordinate 3,346 of NZ_JBHWJL010000360.1, read as the reverse complement.
CGGGCGCCTGGAGCGCGATGTGTCGGCCCTGGAGCCGCATGTGGCGGCCCTGTACGCGGCGGACCGTGCGGGGGACGCGGAGGGCCAGGTGGGGCACACGGTGGCCTTCCACCGGGAGCTGGTGCGTGCCTCGGGGAACGGGGTGCTGCTGCACACCTGGGAGTCGCTGGGCATCGAGGTGTGGACGGCACTGTCGATCCGCTGGCTGGGGACGCGGCAGCAGTCGTACGCGGAGGAGCACCAGGCGCTGCTGGACGCGTTCACCCGGGGCGATCCGCGGATCGGCGAGCTGGTGAAGGAGCACGTGCTGAACTGCGCGCCGCATGTTCCGGAGGGGACGGAGACCGTCCCGCCGCTGGCACAGGGTGCCCGTGGGGCCTGAAGATGCGCAATTGTCCTGGCACAGGATGCCAATTTCCCCGTTCTGAGCGGTTTTTTAGCACCCACCTTTGATCGATCATCGATCACGGGCTTACAGTCATCAGCAACCGTTGTTACACCCGCATGACATTGTCCTGTCCGGAAGGGGGCCACCCATGCCCGATCCCGTACGCCTTCGGCTCTCCGCGCTCGACCAGCTGCCGGACCGTGATCCCGAGGAGACCGCCGAATGGGGCGCGAGCCTCGACGCCGTCGCGGCCGCCGCCGGCCCGCACCGGGCCGGCCAGCTGGTGCGCCGCACGGTGGAGCACGCGCAGGCCACCGGGATCGATGTGCCCTCCCTGCTGGAGACCGACTACATCAACTCCATCCCGACCGGCGCCGAGCCCGAGTTCCCCGGTGACGAGGCCCTGGAGGCCCGCATCACCGCGTGGAACCGGTGGAACGCCGCCGCCATGGTGACCCGGGGCGCCCGGTACGGGGTGGGCGGCCACATCGCCACCTTCGCCTCCGCCGCCTGGCTGTACGAGACCGGCTTCCAGCACTTCTTCCGCGGCAAGGACGCGGCGGACGCCCCCGGCTCCGGCGACCAGCTCTTCATCCAGGGCCACGCCTCCCCCGGCATCTACGCCCGCGCGTTCCTGGACGGCCGGCTCACCGAGGCCCACCTGGACAACTTCCGGCAGGAGTCGGGCGGCGCCGGCCTCCCCTCGTACCCGCACCCGCGCCGGCTGCCCTGGCTGTGGGAGTTCCCCACCGTCTCCATGGGCATAGGCCCGCTGTCGGCGATCTACCAGGCGCGGTTCAACCGCTATCTGGAAAACCGCGGGATCAAGGACACCTCCGGCTCGCACGTGTGGGCGTTCCTCGGCGACGGCGAGATGGACGAGCCCGAGTCGACCGCCGCGCTGGCGCTGGCCGGCCGCGAGGGTCTGGACAACCTCACCTTCGTCATCAACTGCAACCTCCAGCGGCTCGACGGCCCGGTGCGCGCGAACTTCAAGATCGTGCAGGAGCTGGAGGCCCAGTTCCGGGCCGCCGGCTGGAACGTCGTCAAGACGCTGTGGGGCTCCGCCTGGGACGACCTGCTGCGGGCCGACACCACCGGCGCGCTGGTACGGCGGCTGCGGGAGGTGCCGGACGCGCAGTTCCAGACGTACGCCACCCGCGACGTCGCCTACATCCGTGACCACTTCTTCGGCACCGAACCGGCGCTGGCGCAGCTGGGCGCCTCGCTGTCCGACGCGAAGATCGCCGAGTGCTTCCACACCTCGCGCGGCGGCCACGAGCCCCGCAAGGTGTACGCGGCCTACCGCGCCGCCGTGGAGTTCAAGGGCGCCCCGACGGTGGTGCTGGCCCAGACGGTCAAGGGCCACACGCTGGGCGAGGGCTTCCAGTCGCGCAACGCCAACCACCAGATGAAGAAGCTCTCGGTGGACGAGTTCAAGGACATGCGCGACCTGCTCGGCCTGCCGATCAAGGACAGCGACTTCGTCGACGGCGTGGTCCCCTACGGCCACCCGGGCCCGGACTCCCCCGAGGTCCGCTACCTCCAGGAGCGGCGCGCGGCCCTCGGCGGCCCCGCCCCGGCGCGCCGGGTGCACCAGGTGGTGCTGCCCGAGCCGTCCGAGAAGGCGTTCAAGGCCCTGGAGAAGGGGTCGGGCTCGCAGGAGGTCGCCACCACCATGGTGATCGTCCGGCTGGTCAAGGACCTGATGCGGGAGAAGGAGAGCGGGCGCCGCTGGGTGCCGATCGTCCCGGACGAGGCCCGTACCTTCGGCATGGAGTCGATGTTCCCGTCCGCCGGGATCTACTCCCCGCTGGGCCAGACCTACGAGTCGGTCGACCGCGACCAGCTGCTGCACTACAAGGAAGCCGTCAACGGCCAGATCCTCAACGAGGGGATCACCGAGGCCGGCTCGATGGCCGACTTCACGGCGGCGGCGACCTCGTACGCCACGCACGGCGAGCCGATGATCCCGTTCTACATCTTCTACTCGATGTTCGGCTGGCAGCGCACCGGCGACCAGATGTGGGCGCTGGGCGACCAGCTGGGGCGCGGCTTCATCGTGGGTGCCACGGCCGGGCGCACCACGCTCACCGGTGAGGGCCTCCAGCACGCGGACGGCCACTCGCCGCTGATCGCCTCCACCAACCCGGCGGCGCTCACCTACGACCCGGCCTTCGCGTACGAGGTCGGCGTGATCGTCAAGGACGGTCTGCGCCGGATGTACGGCCCGGACGCCGAGGACGTCTTCTACTACCTGACCGTCTACAACGAGCCGAAGCCGCAGCCGGCCATGCCCGAGGGCGTGGAGGAGGGCATCCTGCGCGGTCTGTACCGCTTCAACGAGGGCTCCGCGCCCTCGGCGGAGGCTCCCCGGGTGCAGCTGATGGCTTCCGGTACGGCCATCCACTGGGTCCTGGAGGCCCAGCGGCTGCTGGCCGAGCAGTGGGGCGTGGCCGCCGACGTGTGGTCCGCCACCTCCTGGAGCGAGCTGCGCCGTGACGCCCTGTCCTGTGACGCGGCGCAGCTTCGAGGGGAAGACCGGGTCCCGTACGTGACGCGTGCGCTGCGGGGCGCGCGGGGCCCGGTCCTCGCCGTCAGCGACTGGATGCGGGCGGTGCCCGACCAGATCAGCCAGTGGGTGGAGCAGGACTACTCCTCGCTCGGCACCGACGGCTTCGGCCTCTCGGACACCCGCGAGGCGGCGCGCCGGCACTTCGGTGTCGACCCGCAGTCGATCGTGGTCGCGGCGCTGGACCGGCTGGCCCGCGCCGGTGACGTCAAGCGCGAGACGGTTCTGGCCGCGCGGGAGGCGTACGGCCTCTGAGTCCGTGACCGGCGGGCCCGTGCGGTGCCCGTTCCCCGGGGGGGGGGCGGGCCCGCCGCATTTTGTGTTGTTGGGACGTTGCGGGCCGCCCGTCTGGTGAGAGTGGTACTGCTGCTCCAGACCCGCCGGAC